>JAUVGT010000409.1 GCA_030593645.1 Deltaproteobacteria bacterium | reverse complement strand
AGATATGGCAAAATTACTATCGATAGTTTGAATGGACGATTTGAATTTGAAAGGTAAAAACAATATCAAATTATATTGTTAACATATATACAAAGGAGAAATGATTGTGAAACGGATGATTTATTTAATACTCTTAATACTATTATCAGGATGCGCTAAAATGACCACACAAATTACCGTTGATGAAGATAATACATATTATTCAACCTATCCAGAACTAAAAGTGAAGATAAATAATGAATTTAGTTATGACAAAGAAAAAAGCATGGAAGTAAATACCAGTGGAAAAAGCGTCGGCGGGGAAGTGCATAGTTACGATAGAGTTACTGACCATTATTTTAGAAAAGTGAATGAAAAAGAGATGAAAATTGAAGAGCAAATATTGATTCGTATCTATAAAACAAGCCTCAGGTGGGATTATATGCACTCTTTCAAAGGAGATCAATGTGACAAAAAGGATATTATTAAACTGGCTGGGAAAAAGTATATGTACTGTGCCAGACTCATTAAAAGAAATTATGACAATGAAGGTTTTGCGTTCAAAGGAGATGCGCTCATCACAATCTACAGAATTACAGGCCCTAGAAATAACATACTCGTTAAAATTAAGTACGAAAAGGATATTGAAGGGGTAGATTTTACAGAAGATAACAATCATCGCAAAGATGAAATTCTCAAGAAACTTTGTGATGAAGTTTTTAGTGAAGATTTTGATGCGTTTAAAATACTATAATAGTGGAGCTATGGATGATTTCGCTCAGGCGTTGTTTATTGCTTAAAAACGGCGGTGTGGTCAGTATGGTTGGTGCCGGCGGGAAGACAAGTCTGATGTTCAGGCTTGCAAAGGAGTTGTCTGAACGTGGTGATTCTGTTTTGACTACAACGACCACCCGTATGTTAATGCCCAAACCCGAACAGTCCTCCCATGTCATTCTTTCAGATTCCCTTGATATCATCATCGAGCAGTCTCAAACGCTTTTAAAAAAGAATCCGCATGTCACAGCCGCCCTTGAACTTAAATATCCCAGGAAAAAAATAGTCGGTTTTAATCCGAAGATAATCGATGAAATATTTAAAACGAAATTATTCAGGTGGATACTTGTGGAAGCAGATGGCGCTGCAATGAAATCTTTAAAAGTTCCGGCTTTCCACGAACCGGTCATACCATCATCTTCAAAATGGGTCGTTGGGATCATGGGTTTGGATGTAATCGATAAACCGCTTAACCGGCGATGGGTTTTTAGACCGGAGCTTTTTTCCGAGTTAACCGGGATAGGCATGGATGAAAAAGTTACGGTAGAATCACTGGCCTTATCAGCACTGCATCAGAATGGTATTTTGAAAGGCAGTCCAAAAAGCGCCAGGAAAATTGTGTTTTTAAATAAAGCGGACAAACCCGGTTCTACTGAAAACGGCAGAAAAATAGTGGAATTGATTAAACAGGATCAAGATACGGAAATTAATAGAATTGTGATTGGAAAAGTCATGCATCAACCTCCTGTGGTAGAGTATCATGATGTTTCCAAAATTGGTGATATGAATGAATAATCTTTTTGCTGAAACAAGCAGCCTGCTAATGAACAAAAAAAAGACAGTGATGTCCGTGATTATCCGTCAGGAAGGTTCTGCTCCCAGGAAAACAGGAACCCGCTGCCTGATACTGGAAGATAAGACACTTATCGGAACCATCGGCGGCGGCCTGCTGGAATATCAAGTCATTGAAAAGGCTGGAGAGGTATTCAAAACCGGCAGATCCGATATCCTTCAATTTAAACTGTCCGGAAAAGACGCGGCGGAATCGGAAATGCTTTGCGGCGGGGAAGTGGATGTTTTTCTGGAACCTGTTTTTCCAAAGAATAAAACTGCCTGCAGGGTTTTTCATGCCATTAAAGATATGCTTCACAAGGGATATGCCGGTACATTACTGACCCTTGTAAAAAAAGATTTACCATACGATGATGAAGATTGCCGGATCCTGTTTAAACAATCGGGAGATGTTATCGGCAGGATCGGAACATCTGAAAAGGCAATAATTCAGAAGTTTGAAAACCAGTTTAAAATTAAAAAACCTTATCTTATGGAACCGGATGGATTATTTAACAAACATCCTATATTCGTGGAACCGATTAAGCCTGATGATGTTCTTTATATTTTCGGTGCGGGGCATGTTTCAAGAACTATTTCCTCAATCGCATCAAAAGCGGGATTTAAAATATTTGTGATCGATGATCGTGAAGAACTGGTTACAAAAGATAGATTTCCTGACGCTGGCAAACGAATTTCAATCCCCTTTGTAGATGCATTTGAGCAGATCGCAATCAACAATTCATCTTATATTGTCATTGTCACACGCGGACATTTATATGACAAAGAGGTTTTGGAAGCGGCATTAAATACTTCACCGGCGTATATCGGGATGATCGGGAGCAGAAAAAAGCGCGGGATTATTTATCAAACACTGATTGATAAAGGGATATCCAATGAGATGTTAAAAGAGGTACATTCCCCCATCGGTCTTGATATCGGCGCGGAAACCCCAGAGGAAATTGCTGTCAGTATCGTTGCCGAGCTTATCAAAGTAAGATCTGGAATCACAGCCCCTAAGCCGTGAACCGGGCTACATCAAGTATTGTTGAGTATACCATCAGACCGATGAGTAAGATCCATCCGGAAAGCGCCAGCGGTAGGTGCAGTTTCAGGGCTTTTGGATGTATTTTTTCAAAAAGATATAAAGTGATATTTCCTCCGTCTAAAGGCGGGATCGGCAGTAAATTTATAATGGCAAGGTTGATATTAAGCATGATAGAAAAAACAAGTATGTTAAGCGCATTATTTTCTACCATCCGGCCTCCCTGGGCGACAATACCTAAAATACCTGAAAGGTTGTCCGGACTGGAAAAAAGCATCGGGATCATGTTTATCATCTGAAACAAAGATCCGACCATCTGTTTGAATGGCAATATCAATAGAGAGTTGAAGGAAACACCATTTGTGATTAAATTAAGAATACTGAAGCCGATGAGTGCTGCAAAGATATTTGCAGCCGGTCCGGATGCGGAAAATATTAATCGCCTTGCCCAGGGAATCATATAGAAATCCTGAATATCATCAGCTTCGGGCATCACATAACCGCCGATTGGAAATATGGAGAGACGGTATTCTGTTTCAGCCCTTTTAAAACCCCAGAGTTTTGGTCCAAACCCTATTGAAAACCTGGCAATCGGGATTTTGAGGAATTTAGCAGCTGAAAAATGACCGGTTTCATGAATAAGAATTAATAATCCGATAAGTATGATAATTGCAATATAGTTCATAATTTCCTCGAAATGAATATTTTTACTTTAAAAGAAGTTCTTCAATATAGTTCACGACTTTTTCATGCCCCCAATCCGCACCGCCTGCATGTTTGAGAACCATTTTCTTGTCTTTTGAAATAATAAATGTGACCGGTATACTTCCGGTTTGAAATTCAAAGGGCGGACTTGTCTGTATATGATACATGGGTAAATTGTATTTATGTTTATCCCTGAATTTGATCATTGTATCGATCGGTTCTTGAGAAATACACGCGAACTCAACTTTGTCTCTAAACCTTAAGTAAAGTTTTTCAATGCTCGGCATTTCCGCAACACAGGGGGGACACCAGGTAGCCCAGAAATTTATAATTAATATTTTATCAGCAGATTTTTCACCCATGTGAAGCGTTTCACCATCAATGGTTTTAACGATCCAATCCATATTAACCTGTGATTCCAAGGGTATATCCGGTGGCGGGAAATTGGTTTTTTTATCTCCCATCATATTCTCAATCAGCAGGTAAAAGCTTCCGAAAATAATGATCGGACTGATAATGGATCCGATGATAAATCCAATGACTGAACTTTTGTTGATCAACTTCATTTAAGGATCCCTTTGAATGACTTGAAACAACACTACCTTTTTATAAGTATTTGATCAATAGAAAAACAGAAGGGATTTGACTGCGCATTTTATAGTAACAAGTAAAAATCCGGGTCCAAAGGACCCGGCTTTGACTTGTCCGCCATAGCTTTAGCGGCGGTGGATCACCCCTCTAAGGGGATTTAACAAGTGCCTAAAGTGCGCTAAAGTGACTAAAATGCCTAAAGTTAATGAATCCTGTCTGTTTTTATTTAAAAGATGGAG
>JAUVGT010000378.1 GCA_030593645.1 Deltaproteobacteria bacterium | reverse complement strand
CAGCTCTTTTC
This sequence comes from Deltaproteobacteria bacterium, assembly GCA_030593645.1. Taxonomy (GTDB): domain Bacteria; phylum Desulfobacterota; class Desulfobacteria; order Desulfobacterales; family JAUVGT01; genus JAUVGT01. The sequence goes on along the minus strand of JAUVGT010000378.1, from coordinate 4,694 downwards.
GCCATTTTATTTTTGCGTGGAGACACTGGTAATCATTTACAGCTGGAGAATATGGTGAATCCTCAAACCCGATAAAGGCTTCTTCGCCAGGTTTGAGAAACATGTTGGATTCAAAATACAGCCCATCCTTGCTGAAATTGCACATTTTAGCACTGGAGAAAAGTCCCGAGTCAGGACTTTCATGCGTAATTGCAGCTTCGTGAATAACCCTTTTACTCAATCGGTTTTCGGTTTTCTTCCCCATCGAAAACATTTTCCTTTTCTAATTATTACTTTTCCACATTCACATACTATCCAAACTTAGTACTGCAAATTTCATGCAACAATTCGTTTTTTTACAAAAAAACCATATTATTAATAAAAATAAAAAAATAGACATAACGGCAGGTGATTCATATACCATATTTAGGAAAACAATTACGGTATTTTTATGTAATATTTTGTCCAGTTCATATGGAAACTGGGTTCTACATGGGTTTACTTTTATTTGACGCATGCTGGAAAAGAAGAGGGGCAGGAAATGAATCTCAATTTCATCCTGCCCCTGTTGTCTGGGATATATCAAATGATATTACATTTTACCGATAGTTATCCAATAATGGTAAAGTTATGATTAAAATCCCCACCCGCAGCACCATTTTTATCACCATCGAGCCTGCCGCCGCCGGTGTCTTTAACCGAATCAGTGATTGTAAGTGTGAAAAAACAATCAGAATCGAAGACGCACAGATCGTGATAATTCCTTGAAGATGTCCAGATCAGTGTGCGATTACCCGACCATGTGATTGTTCCGTCGGCATTCGGGTTTGTTTCCATTTTGACCTTAAAGGTCGATTTTGGGATTACAGTCGCTATATTTACATCTTTATTAAATTTAACAGTGATTTGAATTTTTCCGCCAACGAGTTTAAAATCCTGTGAGTTTACAAGGTTTGTAACCTGCAGTGGTTTTTCCTGCTGCGCATCCTTGCATTTCAGTCTTCGTGTTAAGGTATTATTGGTATCATTGGATTCATCAATTTTATTATGAACATCTACAATAACCTTAACCGAATGCAATCCCGAAGGCAGCTGCAATCCAGGTGATCCCTTGAACCAAAGTTTGCTGACGGAGCTGTTCGGATGTTTCAGTTTTCCAGTGGGATCAAACATTTTAATGATCATGCCGCCCCATGGTGCGCCGTCAGTATACATTTGAATACCGGCTTTGGTTACATGCGGACCTGAATAAACCCAGCTGGGCAATCCGGCAGTTGTGCTGATATTCTTAATCGTCACTTTGATCCAGCAGTCTTTAACAACCTTTATATCACTGACAATAAGATCCGGCTTGTCCGCGCCCTTTATTCTCATCTTGTGACAGCAGGTATTGTTTCTTTCATTCGATTCAACAACTTTTTTACCTGAATCAACCACACCGCCGAGGCAATATCCGCCGGTTGGTGTATCCGCTGGAATCAGCAGATAGTTGGGCAGACTAAACACTTTGCTCTGTCCTGGCTTAAGATCGGGTGTATTGCTGATACGTCCTCCCTGGAGAAGCACATCTTCTGAAAAACTGGTTGAATAAGCTGCAAATGTCACCGGAATGTGACCATCTGAAGAAAGAACAATATCAACCATGTAACCATTGTTCCCGGCTGTTTGTGTTCCCCTGGCAGTGGCTTTACCAATATTGGTCACCTTGACCTTGCAGGAAGGAATTTTTTCTCCGGCCTTCATTCCATTTGGAGCCTGGATTGAAACGATCAGGTCCGGCCGATCTTTTGAAGGTTTGTGAGTTAATACGGGTTTCTTTTTCTGTATCGCGGATGATTTTACCGTTGTCTTGGTTTTTGATGCGGACCATGACGGTAAAGCGATAGCGAACATAAAAAATACTGACATTAATACGATTGTTAGCTTTTTCATCTTTTCCTCCTTAATTTGGTTTTGATTGTTATCGGACTCCATATCGAGACCTTATAATCAATTTTTAATTGTTGGATTTGTCTCGATTTTGTTTTTTAGTGTCGGGAGAGTTGGAAAAGGTTCAAAGTTTTTTTAAAAACCATTTCTTAATAATCATGAAGTTTTAAAAATGATGAACTTTTTTGCCGGTTCTTGTTACTTAAGAATACAGGAAATTAGCATTTAGAGGGCAGAAAAAATGTAAGCCTTTGAATTTTTCGGCAAAATGAGTTATAGGATTTTAAACCCCGATAATTATACTGGTGAGCAATGATCAATTATATATCGATTATGAAAACAAAAGTTCAACTAAAAATATACATGCTAACCATTCTCAGTTTTTTATTGATATTCATGGGTATGCCTGTTCACGGTCATTCCGGTGATAAAGAGATAAATGAAAAAAATAAAAAACTACCAGATAACCAGCTGTTTTCAATTTCAGCTGTATTTAATAAGCTGACGAATAAAAAAATAAAATCCGTTAAATGTAATGTTCTGAAAATGTCAACCCCATCGAAGCTGCCGGATGCTGAATCGGGAAAGACATATTCAATTAAACTGATAATCTCCGGCGGTTATCAGCCCATTTATTGCAATCTTGAGAAAAAAGGTTTGATACCTCCCGGGCTTAAACTTCATAAAGACGGTACAATTTCAGGCAAACCTGCCGGATCGGGACTGTTCTCTTTTGCAGTCAAGGTATACGACAGCTGCCCGGTGGTTAGCCGGAGTCTTGTGAAAGAGTTTATGCTGAATGTAAAACCATCAGAAGTTGTAATTACTGCAGGTATCAAGCCTTCGTCTGTTTCCATCGAACCCGGAAAACCGTTTAAAAAAAATATCAAGTATATATTCAGCAGGGGCGGGCAGGCCGGGCAAACCGCACAGACACATGTTAATTTTATCAGCCTCTATTCGAATGCCGGAATTTTTTTTGTTCGCGGGGAAAAAATTGCGGACATTCGTTCACGGCTAAGTGTGCGATTGGTAAATACAGCAAGTGTATCAGAACGTCTCACTGTACCGTCTCATATTGTACAAAAAGCCATTTCGCAAAATGTCTCCCGGATATTGTATGCCCGGACATTCAGATCAACGGATAAACAAATTCAAATACAAACTAAATTATCAATTATATTAAAAAAAGATTATGTCACGCGTAAACGGGATGAGAATCAGAATTCTTCCGAGCCCGCTGCTATTAGAAAGCATGATCGTTCGGGAGGTTTAAAACCGGATCTTCAGCTGACCGGGATCAGTATGTCTTTTAAGAATAAAGGGAACGCCATTACCATTCAGAAGAATGGTGCTTTGCCGAAACTTTTAATAAAATTAGAATACAAAGGTTCGGGTGAATTCAGGGGGTGTTGGGAGGTCGGAAATGAACGCATACCTGTAAACCGGAAGCTGGTTTCCGGTAAGAGCATGATATTAATGTACCCGGGTAAACCAATCCTTTCCACAAAAAAACCGGGAAGACACATGATTCGTTTTACGGTAAAGTCTCCTGAAACACCCTCTCCCCTTTTAAGTGCGGAATATGTGGTGGTTCCAGACAAACAGACTCGGTTTGTGAAAGGTCAGATCATGGTATCATCCAAATCCGGCAAGGGTGAACGGGTAGCCGATTATATTCGCGATAAATATCATTTGAAGGTATTGGAATCCTTTAATATAAAGGTATTCGAACAAAGGATAACCATATTCAGTACAAAGGAAAACATATTTAAGCTAATTAATAATATTAACAAGGAAAAAGGTGTGATACTGGCTCAGCCCAATCATATTTTCAACACCATGTCGGAGCCTAAAAGTCACTTACAGGATATATCCAATAATCTTAAGTTTCCTGTACTTCACAAACACAGCAAGGGCCGGGGTGTCCTGGTGGCCATACTGGATACGGGTGTTGATGTGACCCACAGAGATCTAAAAAGCAGGAAGATCATTCATAAAAATCTGGTTAAGGGCAAACTCTACCGGGCGGAAATACACGGGACCGCGGTAGCCGGCATCATCGGGGCGCGTATCAACAATTTCGGTATTGAGGGAATAGCCCCGGAAGCTGAACTGCTGGCTCTAAGGGTGTGTAAACAGGTATCAAAAAAGCATCCGGAAGGGATGGGGAATACAGCATCGATCATTAAAGCTCTTGATATCGCGGTTGTAAAGAATGCAAGGATAGTTAATATGAGCTTTGGATCACCTGCTTCGGATCGTCTTGTTAAGATGCTTCTAAAAGAGGGATCGGCCCGTGGTATACTGTTTGTTGCACCTGTTGGGAATACGCTGGGACAAAAACATCTCAGTTTCCCTGCTTCCAGTCCTTACGTTATTGCCGTGGGCGGGCTTGATCAGTCAGGTAAGCCATATCCTGATAAAAACCTGGCTTCACAGGCGAAAGTCTGTGCTCCCGCTGTGAATGTATTTACAACCATTCCCAATAACAGACATAATTTTTTAAATGGGACATCCATGTCTTCTGCAATTATATCTGGTATACTTGCGCTGGCTGTTGAGAAGAATCATAGGATAAATATCAATAAATTACCGAAATTTAATGGGGACATTTGCAGGTGGGCGGAAAAGGTTCTAAGGGTTTCAATGTGCGGAAAATAATTTGTAATTAGCAAGGATACTGAAAGCAAACTTGACAGTTTCGTAAAAAGTCCAACTTCTGCGTTGTGCTGCATTTCGCAATCATTCAACGTACTATAAGTACGCTTCATGATTACGAAATT
>JAUVGT010000078.1 GCA_030593645.1 Deltaproteobacteria bacterium | reverse complement strand
GGAACTGTCCGCATAGCTTTAGCGGCGACGGAACTTTAGTGCACTTTAGCTCACTTTAGTCACTTTGATTTATTTCTTATGGCAGAGCCATTTATCTCTGACCTGGCCCAAAGGACCAGGTTTTATTTGATAAAATAAAACCGTATATCATGGGATCGTTTTTCTATATCTTCTATCTAAGAGTTTTTACTCCAAACCCGATCCATACGGTACCCGTGATAAATGCGATGATTCTCAATATTTCAGCACGTATATAATAAACTGCATCCTGATATTCGTTCACTCCAAAGTAAGCAAGCAGTATACAGAGCACTCCGATTACAATTGAGCCATACCCGCTGAATATTTTTTTGCGTTTGAGACGTTTTATCGCTCCTTTTTTGCTGCTTGATTCTTTTGTTAAATATTCTTTATTGTCCATATCCACACCGGCCGCGTTGGGACAATGCATAACCAGATAATGAAAGCATTCCATGGCCTTATCCGTGTGGAGCAAAATTTTTGTTTTCCCTGTATTTTGATACTCGATGATAACTGAGGTAACCGGTTTAATCTTGTTTTCTTTTTCTTTATATAAACGTTCAGGTAGAGATCCATGGGATATGAAAAAGATCTGATCGTAATCAATCTTTTTTTTCAAACCTGAAATTCCGATAAACAGCTTCTCTTTTTTCAAAACAATTTGCCAGTTCAATCTCCTGATTCGAACAATAAGTGATATTATAAATGAAGGGATCAAACACACTTTCAGGATCAGAACAACCTCTGCCGGTTCAAGTATTAAAAAAATTAAAAACCCAAACACCATGGTGAGTCCAAGTGTATAGAACAGGACAATCACGATTAAAATAAATATGTCCCCGACGGTCTGAGACAAAGGGCTTTTGAATAAACATGTGGTTGCTTTTTTCTTCATTCCTACTTTCCTTCACAAGAGGTAAAGAAGACAAAATACACCATTGTCAGAGTTCTCCCTTTATTACATCGGCAAGTGTTTTCACAGCCCTGTCGATTGTTTCGGCATTAGCCATGGTATAATTCAGACGCATGGTCTCTATTCCCTCCCCTTCAGCTGTAAAGAAAAATTTACCGGGAACAAAAGCCACATTTTTTTCTACCGCTTTCCAGTACAAGGCTTCCATATCAAGACCCTTGGGACCTTCCGCCCATATAAACATTCCCCCCTCTGGTTTAGACCAGTGAAAACTGTTCGGAAAATATTTATCCATAGCGTTCAGCATCGCTTCCTGTTTCGGACCATAGAGATTGATGATCTTTGGGAGATGATGCTTAAGATGTCCCCCGGACAGATACTCTGCTGCCAGAGCCTGATTAAATGTGCTTGTATGCAAATCCACGCCCTGTTTAACAAGTACAAGCCACTTGCTGATTAATTCTGGAGCATGAAAAAAACCGATTCTAAGTCCGGGCGCAAATACCTTGGATAATGTACTGACATACATGACATGGTCCGGGGCAAATGTTTTGATCGGTGGAATATCCTCACCCCGATACCGCAAAGAACCGTATGGATCATCTTCAACAAGCAGCGCATTATTCTTAATAATGATCTCAGCAATCTCTTTTCTTCTGTTCAGCGGAATGGTGCGCCCCGTGGGATTTTGAAAATTCGGTACAAGATAAATAAACTTGATTTTTTTATTCAATGCCTGTTCCAGTGATCCGGGAACAAGACCTTCATCGTCCGTATCCATTCTGATATATTCAGGTTCGTAAGCGCTAAAAGCGGAAATTGCACCAAGGTATGTGGGCGCTTCCACGGCTATCCGATCACCTTTTGTGATCAAAATCTTTGCGATTCCGTCCAGAACACCCTGCGATCCACTTGCTACATAGATATGATCCGCGGAAGCCTGAATACCTTTTTCCTTCAGGTAACCTGAAAGGGCCTCTCTAAAAGGTGGAAAGCCTTCTGTCAGGTCATATTGAAAAGCGGACGAAGAATACTTTTTGATGACCACGTTGGTCAGCTCCCTGATAATTTCCATGGGGAAACTTTCGGGCGCGGGTATTCCACCGGCAAGAGATACCATACCGGGCCTTGAAACGACTTTAAGAATTTCCCGGATAACATTTTCTCCCATTTTTTGGGTTCTTTGCGCAAGCAGGTTTTCAAAATTCATTGTTAACTCCCTTGTTTGGATCTTCACCGATCAAAGTATTTCAACCACGAAACACACGAATTACACGAAAGTTTCTTGTTTTTCTTTTTATATTATTTTATTTCGTGTGTTTCGTGTATGTCGTAGTTTCTTTGCCTTTCGATTTATGCTGTCTGTTTTTTCTTTTTTAACAATACCATATTACCGGCCATAACAAGAATCAGCCCGATAACTGAAATAACCGACCATCGATACCCTTCAAAAAATGTTGAAAAACCAAGGGCCACAACAGGTACAAGCATGATCGCGTAGGCGGCCTTATCAGCACCGATTCTCCCCAGTAGCGTAAGGTAAAAACCAAAAGCCATAATCGATCCAAACACAGCCAGATAAATCAGGGACACTATGTAGTCAAATGACATGGAAAAGCTGAAAGGTTTGTCCAATACTATTGAACATATGAAAATAACCAGTGCGCCGTATGCCATACCATAAGCGTTTGTTTGAACTACCGGCAGGTTTTGCTTCTGATTATAAGCTGAAGTGATATTCCCGAGAGAAGCCAAGAATACCGAAATAAAACCCAATAGCAGACCATAAAGATTTTGATCTGACATTTCAAAGGACGATATTTCCGGCCAGAATATCAATCCAACACCCAGGATACCGACGGCTCCTCCCGCGACCATATAAATTCTGACGGGTGTCCGTAAAAATATAAACCCGTTAAATACATTCATAAATACAAGGGTCGAAAAAAGCACAGCAACCAGTCCGCTGGTAAGATAAATTTCCGCGACATAAACCAGCCAGTAATTAAGTGAAAACAAAAGGGTTCCAAACAGCGCGATACACATATGCTCCCTGAACGTGAATCTCATTTTTAAACCGGTAATCCGGCAGTACGCGATTAAAATGACGGCCGCCAGGGCAAACCTGTACCCGACCGATACCATGGGGTCAACACTGCCAAGCTGGAATTTTATCGCCAGCCAGGTTGAACCCCATATTAAAATCGTTAGAACGTATAATGCAAAGTTATTCATGATGGAATATACCTTTTTACAATAATTCATACCAGAAAAACCATATCCATAACAGATACAGTTTTGACAAATTTTAATCATAACAGATTTGTGGAAATTGATATCGGAAACGATTGATTTTACGTATATACAGAAATATCCTCGATCAATTTTTTGCATTGACACCCCGCAGCCTCTTTCGTATACTTGGCCGAAATTTATGATCCCTCTTGTTACCCATATTGACGTATCATAAATTACAACATGCTTTCCCCATCTTCTCTGGGAACTTATAACCCTGATGATTCGTAAAAAAATAGTGATACGTTCAATGATTCTCTGGACTTCACCGAATAGAAATATAAAAACCGGTCGATTTTATACCGGAAGATTAATCTGATCGTATGGTTATGACATGATTGGATACATTTATTTCAATTTACTTTATTAAATCTTTCCACTATTGATATTTAATCCCATATAACCTGCTTGACAAATATCACCCTCCCTACTAATAAAACTGACGGTTTCATAAAAAAATAATGATTCAAATATTCGGAATTTATATGCCGCCCAAAAACCGTAAAGCGTCTAAAAAAAAAGCCGCAAAAACAAGACCTGAAAAAAACATACCTGTCTCGAAAGATGATATAAACAGGATCGAGTTTCATCGCAATGCTTTGGCACTTATGCCCAATCCCGGTGATAAGAGACCGGGCATTGCCATTATGGTTGACCCCATTAACCATTATGTGGGTCAGGAGTTCTGCTCATGCAGCATCTCAAGTACAAAAAATTGTACGCATCTCAAGGAGTTATACAGAATAGCCGCTGAAATTAAAAAGAAAACCAACGGAAAAACCCTCTCAGACGAATTTAATTCAAGTTTCTGGTACCGGCTGGCCTCTATTATGGCAGATGGTTTCCAGGATAGTATGGAAGATATTAAATTATTATCGTACAAAAATAATGAATCAAAACGGCTCAACGTTTTGAACAAAAATGATGAGCAAATATTAAACTATTTTTCCAGTGGATTAGACATGTCCCGCCTGCTGGAAAGATGTACCATACCGCGGGATAATATGTCCATACCCACACGAAGTTCAGTGATCCACAAGCTTTCCATGCTGACTTTAACTGAAAATGAACGGATACTCCGTGAACACGGTATGAAAACCCGGAAACAATCCCTGGAAGATAATTTTTGGTATAAATTCGCCTGCCACGGATACAGGGAGTTTGGAATTGACGGATGCAGATTTTATCCGTTAATTGAAGAAAAATCCGGCACATTTGTGTTGGTATGCAAAAACGCAAAACAACAAAAATTATTTTCACTCGATATTCCCAGAAAAAAAGTAAAACGTATTTTAACCGGGCTTAAAGACGTGCTCTCAAACCAGCATAATATGAATATTCACCCGATTCCCCTGGATTCCATATTCGATGTAAAGCTCAGGAAAAATCTGGATATTGAAATCAAGCCCATGATCAAACTGATACAGGAGAATGGCGAACTCAAATTTTTTGAAAGAGACGATCTCAAACAGTATCAATATGGTGATTTATTCTATATCAAGGAACTCGGTATCCTGGCGGAGGATCAATACCCAAAACCTCCCCCTGCAAAATTTGACGAACCTTTTAAAACAGTGATAAAAAAAAGCCAGGTGCCTTCTTTTCTTGAGGAATATGAAACAGAATTGAAACAGGAACGATATATTGTTGATGATGACATCAAACAATTAAAAATACTTAAAGATTTTAAGAAGATAGAAATTACACCGGATACGATCAACCGGGACTGGTGCTGGCTTTCCATCACATACGGCACAGGATCCGGTTCAGTTTCACTGGCTGAAATCCTTAGGGCAAAAATGGCAAAACAGCGTTTTGTCGCCACATCAGAAGGCTGGGTGGACTCAAACTCTCCTGTCTTTGATGTTCTGGATACACTTTTACTTAAAGCCGGAAAAGACCTGTTTTCTGCTCAAAATAACAAAATAAAACTTACACGGGCAGACATCTTTCGAATCAGTGCCGGCACAAACAAACCGGTCCGAATTACAGGGAAAAAGAACAGCACTGACGCGTTAAAAAATCTTTTGGATCTCAAACCGTCTACACCTCTTCCGAAAATCAATGGATTGAAATCACAGTTAAGAACCTATCAACAGATTGGTACTGAATGGCTGTGGTTTTTATATGAAAACGGTTTCGGCGGACTTCTCTGCGATGATATGGGGCTTGGTAAGACACACCAGGTTATGGCTTTTTTATTACATCTTCTGGAAAATGAAAAAATACCAGGGCCTTTCCTGATAATCAGTCCAACCACTGTAATAAGCCACTGGATCAAAAAAATAGCGGCGCACGCCCCAGGTTTAAAGCCATCACTTTTTCACGGTAATCAGCGAGACCTTGAAAAATCTCTCAGTCAATGCAACGTGCTGCTGACATCATACGGTATCCTGCGAAAGGACATCAATACGCTCAAACTGCATAAATTTTCAATTGTTGTATTTGATGAAATCCAGCATATCAAGAATGCGTTAACCAAAACCCATGCCGCGGCCAAAGCACTTACAACTCAAATGAAAATCGGACTTACCGGCACACCTGTGGAAAACACGCTTTTTGAGCTGAAAGCGCTGATGGATCTTACAGTGCCCGGATACCTGGGCACAAATGAAAATTTTTCCGATCGCTATGTAAGTCCCATTGAAGATTCATCTGATGCCGTAAAAAGAAAGGAATTAAGCCGCCTGATCTGGCCCTTTACATTGAGGCGGCTTAAACAGACCGTTTTGGATGAACTCCCGGATAAAATTGAAGATATAATGACCTGCAAACTGAGTGATGACCAGGTTAAGCTCTATCGCGATGCAATAAAATCAAGAGCCGCCGGTATCCTGAATAGTCTTGAAGATGACAGTGAACCCATACCTTATATACATATATTCGCTCTTCTAAACATACTTAAACAAATCTGTAATCATCCGGTGCTGATTGAAAAAAACTATGATGATTTTAAGAAATATGAATCCGGTAAATGGGACCTTTTTGTAGAGCTTTTAAGTGCAAGTCTTACCTCCGGCCAGAAAATCGTAGTGTACAGCCAGTACCTGGGTATGATAGAAATAATCAGTCAACTTCTGGATGAATTGGATGTGGGTTTTGTTACACTGACCGGTTCCTCTGTAAACCGGGGCGATATTATTAATCGTTTTGACAAAGATCCGGATTGCAGAGTGTTTGTCGGAAGTCTGAAAGCAAGCGGTACAGGGATCGATCTGATCGCGGCCTCCGTGGTTATTCATTATGATCGCTGGTGGAACGCGGCACGTGAAGATCAGGCGACCGATCGGGTCCACAGGATCGGACAAAAACGTGGGGTACAGGTTTTTAAACTGATGACCATAGGTACACTTGAAGAAAAAATCGCGGCGATCATTGAAAAGAAAAAAAATCTGATGGACAGTATTGTACGGGAAGATGATCCGGGTCTTTTAAAAACATTTTCAAGGTCGGATCTGATACAGATGCTCACCCCGCCGGTTTAAGAATAACTGTTGACTAAACAGCTTGTTTGCAAATAATATGCACTTATAGTATGAAATATTTACCTTATGCAGGAATGCCCAAACAGTCTCAAATGACTGATTCATACCTTACTAATCAAATACTGAGTTGTAATCATTATACAACTATCAGGAGGGCAATATTATGAAAAAAGCGATTTATATTTCACTGGCCATCATCATTTCGCTCATCATGACTTCCTCGGGAATTGCCGGTTTGAACGATTTTTCGGGCAACTGGAATAACACCGACCCCGATACAAGGGGAATCACGCGGTTAAAAATCAGGGTAAATGGAAACAATGTTAAGGTCCGCGCGTGGGGACAATGCCATCCCCAGGACTGTGATTGGGGTAATGTAAACGCTCGTGCGTATGCACCCAGTGTAAGCTCTAATCTCAGAAGTTCAGCCCGATGGATATCAGCGGTATTTACAACAAATTTCAGCCGTACGCTGGTAATCATCAAACAAAACAGCAGATCAAAAATCGAAGCGGAAATCTTCACAAGTTTTAAAGACGGCAGCGGACGGTCTTCATACCGGTCAAAGTATCAATTTAGACGCGCCGCGACCGCTTCTCCGACGCCATCTCCATCACCTTCTCCGGCCCCGGCCCCATCTCCATCACCTTCTCCGGCTCCGACCCAGGGAGAAGATTGTATTTCCTTTAATCCTGACACTGCCAGAGTGGTAAAAAAACAGGGCCGTTGGAAAATTGCCGATGGGGACCATTGGCTTTTTGATTTTAAAGGGAATCGATCTGAGGCAAGAAATACCTTAAGAATCATTAAATTTTACGGAATGGACCAGTCTTGTTTTGTGGGCCGGCCGGGTCCCTCTTTCAATTATATGCTGGTATCCGGAAGTCCTCCTTCCGGTAAATTCCAAAGAGAGGATTGTATATCATTCAACCCGAGACAACTCAGGGTAAAAAAAGTAAATAACAGTTATAAAATAGTAGACGGAAGCCATTGGCTTTTTGATTTCGGAAACAAAAGATCAGAAGCGAGAAGGGCCCTGTCTATTATTAAAAAATACGGTTTCAGGTATTCATGTTTTGTCGGCAGACCTGATCCCTCATTTAAGTACATGCGAAAATAATCAAAGGAGGCAATCAAGATGAAGAAAACTATATTTGTATGCTTATTGTTAATTTTATGCTTACCGGGTTTGATTTTTGCCCAGGATCGTCCATCAGCGACGGAAGCCAAAAAAGTACTGGAATACTACTATTACGGTCAAGATCAGGGCGCGGTTCTGGTTGATTCAAGATTCTGCAGCGATATCGTTAAAGATGGGGAAAATAAAAACAATCCCGTGGATAAGCTTAACAGCGCAAAAATTGAAAAAGGCTCAAAAGTGTTCTTATGGATGTATTATTTTATGGCCACAGGCGATGAAGGCTTAATCACCATTTCGTATATTAACAAAGGAAAGCCGCGAAAAATCCAGGAAGTGAAAATAACCGGTTCTTTTCGTTTCAGATCATGGAAAATCATTCCAACCAACCGAACAGGGGATTGGGAAGTTGTGATCACCCAGGAAATGGAAAATGAAACAGAAATTGAACTGGGAAAGATAACATATACCGTTGTAGAACCCGGTTGATATAAGTTGTTGTTATCCAATAGGGACGGTTCGTAAAAAGTCCATTTTTCCGTCTCTCCGGCGGATGCCGGAATCCAGAAACATTTTAAAATTACTGGATTCCGGCCTGCCTTTCACCAAGATGGCGCGCCGGAATAATGCGAAAGACAATTTTCGGACTTTTTACGTTTCCCCGCACTCCGGCATGACGATTCGAAAACTTTTTATGAGACCATCAAGGTACATTAATTTTATTATCATTTTTTTGACTATACGGTACGACGAATACCCACATTCAAACTATGAATATGACAACCTCCCTGATCTCTTTACGATAACACAAATACTCGGATCAAGGATTACGATGTGAGTTATGTGCATCTGAATGTAGCATTGGATAATTCTGGCTATACTACCTTGTTTTCTTTAACTTCTCTTTTAAATATTTTTCGATCAGTATTTCTTTGACTTTCTTCATAATGCCTGATCAACCATTCTGTATTGTGTCCGTGTTCTTTAGAAATCATACGGCGTACAGACCTTATCCTCTCAATAACCGGGTCGTTTTTCATTTTTTAATCCTCCAATGGTAAAAGCTCAACCGGCGTTATTAGTGCCGGTACATAAAGACCCAAAAGTGTGTTTAGACGCCTTATATGCATAAATTTATTGGCATTTGCAAGGGAAAAAACCGGGGACAGGTACGTAAAGAATTTTTTCGTAACGTTTGAAGTGGCGTCATTCCGGATACCGGGTCAGGTCGAAGACAAGCTTTACGGAAATGATGTTACGGCGTGCTTTTGCTGATTTATTAAACGTTCACCGGGAATTGCTGGCAACAGGTGCCACAGCTTGACAGCCCTACGTTTTCAAGCCTCCACAAACTTTTCATCAATTCTTCATTTTATTTTCATATTTTTTTCATCATTCACTGCCATAATTGAAATTAACAATTAGAACCACTTAGGGTTCGCACAAAATAGAGGAGGATAGACCCATGCGTAATTCATTAAAAAATAAGATATGTTTCCTGGTTATCACAGCAGTATTGCTGCTCCCGGCTGCGGGTTCAGCAGACATGAACGAAGACAAAACCCTGTCTCCATATTTCTTAATCGAAAACGGAGATCCTTCAAGCGATCAATTCCCGTTAAAAGAGACCAATGTCACAACGGAAATCAGCGGTGTGATCGCGTATGTCAAAATTATCCAAAAGTATAAAAATAACGGGGCACATCCGATTAACGCGAGTTACATCTTCCCGGCATCCACCCGGGCCGCTGTACATGGAATGACCATGAAAATCGGTGAAGAAATCATCAAAGCGCGGATAAATGAACGGCAGGAAGCGCAAAAGCAATTTGATCAGGCTAAAAAAGAGGGTAAAAGCGCGTCCCTTTTGAAACAGCAGCGCCCCAATGTTTTCAGTATGAATATCGCCAATATTATGCCCGGCGATCATATTGATATTGAGCTGGAATATACCGAACTGCTTGTCCCGACAGAAGGTATTTATGAATTTGTTTATCCCACCGTGGTTGGCCCCCGATATTCGGAACAATCTGAAGAGGGCGCGCCGGGCAGTGAAAAATGGGTGGAAAATCCGTATCTTCAAAACGGTGATGAGAATCCGACCCGGTTTCACATGGCGGTTAATATATCAACCGGTGTCCCTTTACAGGACATATCCTGCCGGACACATGTGACTGATATTGTCTGGGACAACAAATCAACCGCGAAACTGACATTGTCCAATTCTGAAAAATACGGCGGAAACCGGGATTTCATATTAAATTACCGCCTGTCTGGACAACAAATCGAATCCGGATTGATGCTCTATGAAGGTGAGGATGAACATTTTTTCCTGCTCATGGCCCAGCCCCCTGAAAGAATAAAACCCGCTGATATTCCTCCCAGGGAGTATATATTTGTCGTAGATGTCTCAGGCTCGATGAACGGATTCCCTTTAAACACATCAAAAAAACTGTTACAAAACTTGATTGGAAGTCTCAGGCCCACGGATGCATTCAATGTCATACTTTTTGCCGGTGGTTCAAGCCTGATGGCAGACGCGTCAATACCGGCCACAAAAGAAAATATTAACCGGGCCATCCGTGTGATCGACAATCAAGAGGGCGGGGGCGGTACACGGCTTTATTCGGCACTTAAAAAAGGTTTAGACCTTCCGAAAGATGAATCTTTTTCCAGGACCATGATCATCGTAACCGATGGATATATTTCTGCCGAAAAAAAAGTATTCAATCTAATCAGTGAAAACCTGAATAATACAAATGTCTTTTCTTTCGGTATTGGAAGCGGTGTGAATCGTTATCTGATTGAAGGCCTGGCGAAAGCCGGCCAGGGAGAACCTTTTGTGGTAACAAAACCGGGTGAAGCACGAAAAACCGCTGAAAGATTCCGAAGATATATTGAGTCACCGGTCTTGACCAGTATTGTGGTGGATTATGATGGATTTGAAACATACGATATCGAACCTCCGGGAATTCCTGACCTGTTTGCCAAACGGCCAGTCATTGTATTCGGAAAATGGCGCGGAAAACCTGAAGGTACGATCCGGCTGACAGGATCCGGGGGAAGCGGGGATTATGTGAAAACATTCGATGTCTCATTAATCAGACCCCTTGAAACAAACAAGGCTCTCCGGTATTTATGGGCGCGCACACGGGTTTCCCGTCTCTCAGATTATCATACAAGGGTTCATAACACGGATAATAAAGCAGAGATTACAAATCTTGGTCTGACATACAACCTTTTAACCCGTTATACTTCATTTATTGCCGTACACGAAGTGATTCGAAATCCGGAGGCGGTAAGTAAAGATGTCACCCAACCGCTTCCGCTGCCAAAGCATGTTTCAAACCTGGCTGTGGGCAATTCTACGTCCAGTGTTCCTGAGCCTGAAATGGTTATCCTGCTGATTATTGCCGGGATGATGATAACGATTCTGGTTATAAAGAGAAAAAGGAATAGCGTCATACTATAAATATTTGGGTCTCACAGAGCTCACAGATTACACAGAGAAAACCAAGGCCATGAATACACCAACTATAAACGATACAAAATATAAAGCGATTCTATTCAATAATGTTTTACTGTGCATTATTGTTGCGGCGATAGCGTTTTGCCTGAAGCTGCACTACAGCCGTGCAACAAGTGATGATCTGGTCTGGATATTAAAACCGACGGCAGGACTCGTAGAATACGTCACTAATACTCATTTTGTAAGAGCTGAAAATGCCGGTTTTTTAAGCAGGGAATATCGAATCTTGATTGCCCCCGCCTGCGCCGGAGTCAATTTTTTAATTATGGCTTTCTGTATGTCCGCATTCTCCTCCATGCATCAGCCGGGACTCCGGCGCAAAAAACTGATCAGGCTCGCGGTATGCGGTATATCTTCATATCTTTTGACAATCGTGGTAAACACAATCCGGATCACTGCGGCGATCTATCTTTATAAATATTGCATATCATGGGGCTGGTTAACTCCGGAAAGGATTCATCGAATTGAAGGTATTGTGATTTACTTCGTCTTTTTATTTATTTTTTACCTGGGAGTTCAAAAAGTGATGAGCGCGCATAATGTAACAGATAAAAAAAAGAACCTGAATAAAAACAAAATCAAAACCATTCTGCCCTCTGCGGGTAGAGCACCATTGTTCTGGTACCTGTCTATTACGCTGGGTGTTCCGCTTTTAAACACAGCTTACCTGAAAAATTTTTCCAGGTTTACTGAACACTTTATCATGGTTATATCTGTAAGCATCATGCTGTTGTTTATCGTCACATATATTAAACGATATATCCTGAATCGAATTGATGGTCTGGTAAAAAGTCCAAATGTGACGGTTTCGTAAAAGTTCAAATTCAAGGCATGCGAATTTTGTAATCATGAGGCGTACTTTCCGGTCATTGAATGATTGTGAAATCCAGCACAACGCGGACACGAGGTGAAGCATCAGCGCTAACCTGAACTTTTTACAAAACCGTCAATATTTATCAAAAAGCTTTTGCATATAAACGTTATCTTCACGAAGTCTTAATATCTCATTCCATATTTTTCTGATTTCTTCCTGGCTAAAAAGAGGGTTCACCTTTGAAAATGCGATAAAATAAGATTTCGATTTAATCGGTATTTTATGGATATTCAACTTATAATTGCCGATTCCTTTATTATTTAATATTTCCGCGTTACGCGGCGGCATGATCACCACGCCATTTTGACTTCTTAACAGTTTTTTGACACATTCAATGATGTTATAGTCTGTTTTGACATTGATACCCGCTGATCTCATATCTTCTGCTATCGAATAAGCAAATGGTGCTCGAACCGGTTCCGGCAGCGTGTTCAAATCACCGGTAAACTGATATTTATTGTTAATATGTGTTACAACCGCGTATGATACCTGCATAATACGCCATTTGGATTCTTTTCCAACCTGGGCATCAGGAGGATATATCAGGTATTCCGCACGATCCGGTTTGTATGATGCGGAAACCACGGCATTATATTGCCCCTTTTCCATTTCTTTGAGGCATCGTTTCCATGGTAATGGCGTAAAAATCGCTTTATGCCCGGTATTCTTCAATGCCTGCCGTACCATATCAACATGCATCCCCAGAGATTTTTCATGTTCCATATAGGTGTATGGATACCAGTAATTATTGTCTGTGCATATTTTAAGCTCCACCGCTGCAAGAGAACCTGGAACAGAGATAAACAATATAATGAGTAAGAATTTTAATGATTTATTCATTTTTTCTCTCCCCGGGTCTCCGGGCTGATATATTAGAAGTGATTCGGATTCCCTTAATCACTCTGAATTCAGGGATCTGATTCCGATATGTTAAATATTGAGATTAGGACTCAATATTCTTTAATTATACTTTCTGGACCATTAATTGGCAAGATAAGTTTGATGATCTCGTAAAAAGTCCGGATTAGACGGTTTCGTAAAAAGTTCAAATTCAAGGCGTGCAAATTTCGTAATCATGAAGCGTACTGATCGGACCCGCCCTGTTAAATCTGTCTTTTTATTTAACAGGGGAGTTGAATGATTGCGAAATGCAGCACAACGCAGAAGTTGGACTTTTTACGAGACCGTCAAGTTTTCATGGAAAATCCTCATTGACTAAAATAATAGTTGCGATAAACTGCATTGATTCTGCCGCTTGCGGGATCAGTCGCAATAACCACGTAAAAACATCATTTTACTAAAGTCATGTACCGATATGACCGATAAATGGAAGTGGTGTATGGTATCAGAAAGTAAAAATCCGGGTCCAAAGGGCCCGGCTTTGATCACCCCTCTAAGGGGATTTAACAAGTGCCTAAAGTGCGCTAAAGTGACTAAAATGCCTAAAGTTAATGAATCCTGTCTATTTTTATTTAAAAGATGGAGCTTATAGCGACTCCGGCTTGTCCGCCATAGCTTTAGCGACGGCGGGAACTGTCCGCATAGCTTTAGCGGCGATGGAACTTTAGTGCACTTTAGCT
>JAUVGT010000208.1 GCA_030593645.1 Deltaproteobacteria bacterium | reverse complement strand
GTCCAACTTCTGCGTTGTGCTGCATTTCGCAATCATTCAACGTACTATAAGTACGCTTCATGATTACGAAATTTGCACGCCTTGAATTTGAACTTTTTACGAAACCGTCTCATTCGGACTTTTTACGAGACCATCAATATTTAAAAGACAATCTTTAATATTTTTAACAATACCTTATTATATTCGGAGGGTTTTTGTCAATTCGAGGTTTTGGCTGAGTGTAAAAATTGAATGGATTAAACGATAACGCCACACAAAGAATACATGAAATATAAACTGCCAATGCTAAGGACACGAAGAAAAATGCGGTGCCTTTGATCAAAAGATGACAATAACATAAGGATTCGTCACAGTTGTTCCCGCCCTTCGAATCAAGTCCCGAGCAGGATTGACTTATAGGTTTATACTGCAGATCGCTGTTCCGAAAAAGACGCTCTCGCCAACGGATCGCCGTCTGGCCGTGCACAGCCATATGCAAAGGGGCTTGCCTTCGGATAATACTTATGTTAACAAATCTAATGGCTTATTAACAGGTTATACATGTTGGAGACTTGTGCCCCATAAGCTCAAACCATGCCGGGCGGATACAATCATTGGAGCTATATGTCAAAATGGCTATCTCTATTTTACTATCCCTAACACATGGTATTAGTCGTGACACTCAAGGGTATTCGAATGAACAAAAAAAGATATTTAGAATTGATAGAAAACCGTAGACATGCTCATGAGATAATAGAAAGACTCATTGGAAAATGCGCTTCTAAAGGTGAGCCTATAAATATTCTGGAGGCAGGTTGTGGAAGACAGTGGCCCTTTGGGTTAGAAGGATTAAATTATATACTTACAGGTGTAGATTCGGACAAAGATGCTCTGGAAATACGGAAAAACACTTTATCTGATTTACATAAAACCATTGAAGGTGATTTATGTTCGGTTAATCTGGGTACTGATAGATATGATGTGATTTATTGCTCATTTGTGCTTGAGCATATTAAAAATGCGGATTTAGTTATGAAGAACTTTCTTAAGTGGACAAAATCGAATGGGATAATCATCATAAAAGTACCTGATCCATATTCTGCCCAGGGCTTTATCACCCGCATCACACCGCACTGGTTCCATGTTTTTTATTATCGCTTTATCCTGAGGCGAAAAAATGCTGGGAAACCCGGTTACGGACCTTATCCTACATACTACCATTCAATTATTTCACGCAGCGGCATGTACGATTTTTGTAATGATCGAAGTAATAATATTAAACTTGATGCAGTATACGGGGATGGGTACATCCGGCCGGGGCAAGGTGCCAGGAAAATGATGATCCACATAATTAAGAGAGTAATCAATATAATGTCTATTGGCCTGCTTAGTGACAAACATACTAACCTTCTCTATATCTTACGCAAAAAATAAACTGTAAAGAAAAACAAATAATATCCTGTCACCCTCTTTGCGATTTTATATAATAATTGTTATACTATTCCTTTTTCAGTTTTTATAAGTGAAATTTGGTTAAGTGTATAAAACGTCTGATGTCTGATTTTATTTCTCTAACAAAATCATCACCGGCAGCCGCTGCCTTAACAAGGTTGATTCCATCAAGTATCTGATAGAACAACATACTGCATGAGGATAACCTGTGAATCCGCCCTGAGTAATCAACAGGGTATCCGCTTGCCTTGAGAACAGAGGCGGCAATTGATTCTATTCTATTTTTTACAGATGGTTTCATTAGGTATAGATATTTTTCCTTGTTTTCTCTTACTATGGTGGTTTTCCCCTTTGCATCACCGACATGTTCTGCCGGAACTTTCAATTTAATCATCCTGTCAACATAATTCTGCTCAAGAAAATAGCAAATTTTAATTAAAACGACTTTCGGGTTCTCCAGTAATTCTTCATATTTTACTTCAAGGTAATCGTTTTTTAATGGAGCAGAATCACTTCTCGCCTTTTCAATATTTTGAACCCATCTCTGAGCCGCCCTTTTCATATTCTTTCCCCATGCTTTATTAATTGAAAGGCAGTAATCGCGAACATCTCTTATTATATGTATAATGCGGGCTTTAGGGAATAATTCTTTAAGAAGTGTTATATGTTTTATGTAAGATGGAGATTTATCTCCCCATATCACTTGACTATCATAGTCACAAGCGGTGTCATTCCTTATCAGTGCTTCAAATACTCCCTCGGGAGTATATGCTCTGCATGACTTAAACCAGGCGTTTTTATCGATAAGTTGACCATGCTCTTTTTCTCTGTTAATGAAATAGCGGTATTTTATTATTTTATTATAAAACAATAAAAATTTTGGATATTCTGATAAATCACCAAAATGGCTCCAGTTCTCTACTATATGGGGTAAGAATTCTGTTTCATTGCCAGCTATCTTTATTTTGGGGTGTTGGTTTAGTAAACTCCGCAGTAATTTTGTTCCACTTCTCGGCATACCAACTATAAAAAGCGGTCCTATGAATCCATGTTCACGGCTTTTACTCATACATTACCCCTTATTGAATTTGTCATTAGTATTGCCAATATATGGTTTCAGCATCTATGTTTTTATATAAACAAACCGATGGCAAATATTTTTTTCAATTTATCAGTGAGATGAACAAAAATATATCCTGACCTTATTATTGATATCCAATTCATGATACGTAATTTTGCGGTAAGCAGTAATCGCTTAAAAATCATTCTTTTAGGTTGAATGAAGCCAGCGCTTTCCAAGCACTTCTTTTTTTCCATTCTCCCATCTATCCGCACTTTATTATCAGATTTTGTTTGGGTATGATGCCTGTAGCATGCTATCGGTAAATTAAAATGGTAAAACCGGAAAAATTTGCTCGAACGAATCCAATAATCAAAATCCATGGACCAGTTAAGATCTTCATTAAATAAACCAATTTTTTCCTGTACTTCGCGCCGCCAGAAAACAGTATGCTGTCTGATGCGGTTTACCCCGATTTCCAGTTCATTCCTTTTGTAATATCGATTTTTACAATAATATATAATGTTATCTTTTTCATTAATTAGGTAGTCATTGCCAGTGGAGATTTTACATTCAGCATGCTCCATATAGTACTTTGCGATAATATCGAATGTGCCGGGTAAATAGATATCGTCTGAATTGATGTAAGCCAGGATATCACCGGTGGATCGTGATAATCCTTTGTTTATCGCGTGGGTTTGTCCCCTGTCCGGTTTACTTTCCCAATATGAAAGATAATCTGAGTATTTTTCTATTATTTTAACCGAATTATCCGTGGAAGCGCCATCAATGATAATGTATTCCAGATTATCATATAGCTGATTAAGTACGCTTAGTATTGTTTTCTCCAAAAAGCGGCTTTGATTATAAGAAGGTGTAATAATGGAAATTTTCGGTCGATTAATAGTCCGGCCAGTGATATGACTTCCGCTGAAAAGCGGGGTGCCGATAAATTTTTTAATTTGCTTTGAAGTAAATTTCCTCAACTTTTATTTTCCTATGTTTAACTCAGAGGTTATCAAGCCCTGGAGACGCTTCCTCATCGGGTGAAACCAGAATGAAGCAAAAATAACTGCTGACAGAAATAAAGGCAGCAAAAGTATCTGCAGCATACTGTCCGGGAGATAACCTAAATATAGATTAATAATTAAAGTAAGTACAACAGCTGCTGCAGATACTGCGATCATGATCCGGTTGGACCGCGGAAGCAGTTTTGCCAGCGGGATTTGATATTTTTTATGATAGGACAGGTAGATTAAACTGCTCCCAAAAGCCAGTGAAAAAACCCACACGTATACCACTCCTTTTCCTCCCAAAAGTGTGCCTGCTATATAGCCGAGACAAGTGTTGAGAAATGCAATAATAATGTGTGCAGTGACATTCCAGCGGAGATAACCTGTACCCAGGTTCATGAAATAGGCGGGTCCTGCAAGTGTATTGAAGAACCAGCCTGCTGATAACAGTAAGCTAAAAATCACGAATATATTTTCATAATGTCCGATCCACAAAATGGACACTGTCGGTATAAATATGACAATGGTGGAGTAGATAGGCAGTGAGAGAAAAAAAATAAGTTCATAGGATATAAGGTATATCGATTTTATCCTGGAAGGATCTTTTTCTTTTAGATCCGCAATAGCAGGTACCAGGACCTGATTGGCCGAAATGATTACGGAACGAATCTGCTGGACCATTTTATTTGCAAGCTCATAATATCCAACCATGGATAACCCGCCAAACTTACTTAATAAAGCCTTTGTTACAGGATCGCACAACATGGTCGCGATCGAAACAACCTGGAAATTGACGCCGTATACAATGATTTCTCTGAATATCCTCTTATTAAAGCGATAAGGGAAAACCGGCAGTAGCGGCAGGTACTTTCTCAGGCAGATCCAGCTGCACAGAAAAATAGTACAATTCTGAATTATTCTTGCCCATGCAACCCCGATCAAGCCATATCTCGAGGCTAACAGATAACATAGCAGCAGGTGCAAAAAAGCTCCTGAAATTAATAGTAAACTTCTTAAATCGATACGCTGATATCCGTCAAGACCCGCTTGAAATATTCCCGTAACAACCATAAACCACAAGGATACAAGTGCATGGGGTAATATAGACACAGCGAGCGATATTGAGTTATCGGTTATCACAAGACCCAGAAGCCACTTTATAAGAGGATATAAAGCGAGTAATACAATTCCCATTAATACTCCAGCGGATATCGCGGCTGTCTGGATTACTCCGGATACCTTTTTATCTTCACCTCTGGCTATATATTTCGCCACAAATTTTACTACACTTCCTGAAAGGCCGAAACTTGCAATCTGGGTCACAGATGTAGAAGCCAGAACCAATGACCAGATTCCAAGCTTTTCAATTCCCAGTGTGTTTAATAAAAAACGGTACAGTATAAACAAAATTGCTGTGATGGACACAATTTGTGTGATAGACATGATTGCATTGATTACAACTCGTTTTTTCTGCATATATGATCACTGTTTTCGAAAAATCACCAGAATATGATCCCGCCCGGTTTCCCAGGAAGGTGGGTAATTATCACTATTCCCGCCATCTGTTCCGCCAGCAGCCCATTTTTTTATTTTACGATATTTCATATATGTAGTGGGTGTAATGAAATATATCATATTCATTAAAATGTCTTTGAATATCCGTATGGGATTGTTGGTCTTTTTACGGGAAAATTTCTCACTGGTTTCAATTTTTAGATTAAGCTTTTTAGCCGCGAAATTACACCACGACGGATTTATAAAAGACAAATGTTCGGGAATTGAGCAGTATCCATATTTATTGCCCATGAATTTCCAGGTTGGTGACGAAGTGTTTCCTGATGATACAATTATTTGTCCCCCCGTTTTTAACAGGCTAACCATATTTTTTAGTAATTCCAGCGGTGACTCAATATGTTCCATAATGTCAAAAGCGGTGATCACATCAAATTTTTTTGCCAAATGTTCTATATCTGCGACACTGTTTGCTACAATTTTAATTTTTCTGGCTTTCGCAATATCTGCAGCTGCACTGTTGAGTTCAACGCCGGATAATTTCCAGTTCCCATTTAAGTTTTCAAGAAACTTACCATCCCAGCAGGCAATATCAAGAATATCTCCTCCTTGAAAATTTTTATTTATCCATTCAAGTGAAATTTGCCAGTCGAGTCTTTTGCTTAAGCGATACTGCCAGCGATTTGTATTTAAATTACTCTTTTTATAACAGTTAATTAACAGATCATGATCCGGTGTGGGCCATTTAAATTGCAATTCGCACCTGCCGCATTTGAATAGGTTACATTCAGGAAGCGCAATGTCTAATACTGTGCCGGCAATCACATTATTCTGAGATATTTTCCCCCGGTTTTCAACACTCTCAGAATAACAGCAAGGACAGTTTACTTTCATGATCTGAACCCGGCAGGAAGAGGCCTGTTAACTGGAATACCTATAACATTGATTGTGCTGTCTCCCGGTAATTTTTTTACGGTCCCAACAACGTCTCTAATTATAGAATAATCTATTTCATTAAAAAACAAGTAAGATGATTCCAGACAGGAATAGAGACTTTCAATTGAATCCCCGACAGAACGGAGCCATGTATCTCCAAGTTCAACGATAATAACGGGTTTGAACTTTTCTATGATATTCTTTCCTCCGCGAATAATTTTGCATTCATAACCGTCCACATCGATTTTAATCAAATTGATGCGATTTATGGATTGTTCCTCAACATATTTATCGAGTGTGATATAATTAACGAATCCCTTCTCTTTTTTTGTCCGGGCACCGCTGATAAACCACTGGGATCTGAATTTATATTCGGAAGAAAAGGCTTCACAATCAGATAGGGCCAGTTTTTCCAGTTTTATATTCTTATAGTTGTTCAGTTCAAAATTTCTTGATAGTTTTTTATAACCCCAGTCTGTGGGTTCAAATGCAACAACTTTTCCTTCCGGTCCCACGAGGTTCGCGAACAATAAAGAATGACAGCCGACATTCGCACCGATATCAAAAACAGTATCCCCGGGTTTGACCAATTTTAAAACAGCGTTGACCGTATCCTGTTCAAAACACCCGTCAAAATATATTGCCGAATCGATGGATTGATTCAATTGAAGTTCTATCTTACTGCCGTAGCTTTCGGAAATTACAACCCTGTTTCGGTATAAACTACGGTAAAATCGATCGATACGATTTAGAAAAGGAATCCTGAATGGTAGATACCCGTATGCTTTCTTCACCAGTTCCCTTAACTTAAATACCATTACAACCTGCCCTTTGCTTTTTTCATTTTTTGGTCCAAAGTATCTTCCAAGCCGCTGAGTGGAGTGATGCACACATTTAATCGCATAACATTGTATTCCATGAAAGATCCAGTTAAAAAATCTATAATTTATTGTAAATACGGTTTATTTCATTTAGAAAAATAGATCTTACTAAAGTATAAATGAATCTGCAATTGTTTTCGCCGGATAAGAGGTGCTTTAGCAGGAGAGACAAAATGGTGCGCCGGTATCGATTTTCATACAAGGCAATGATGTATTTCTGAAACGATTGTCAGGATAAATATAAAAGTAAGAATGTATTCAAACCATATTATGAAATGCATTACAAACTAAGTAAAAATACCCATCAATGTCAGTTTCAGCAATTCTCGGTGAACGTTTTAAAAATCAGCATAAACACTCCGTACGTCATACCGGCGAAGGCCGGTATCCAGAACCCCCAAACAACAATCTGGATTTCGGTCGCCGCCGGAATGACGCTTCTTTAAACGTTGCGAAAAATAATTGTAATTATCTGCTAAAAAGTGTGTTTATAAACGTTTTCTTTGTTCACCGAGAATTGCTGTGTCAGTTTTTAACCGGTTGACACCTCTTTGACAATGTGTTAAAGGGCGTGTGTATTTATCAACCCATGCTGTATGTTTATTTTTCAATATTTTTTTAGAAATAATATTTATGTTTTTTGTTTTATTGAAGAAGTAAAGACGTATAAGTGGTTTTACTGAATCACCTGCTCTGCCGGTTAAATTGATGAACGAAAATACTGTAGTACGAATAGATAATTAATATACTATCCAGCACATAAAGGAAGACCGCATATATTTTGAAGATAAACACGGAAGAAACGCGAAAGAAAGGACATTTTTTTAAGATTTTGTTCGATTTTACTGGATAGATATTTGAAGTGCAAATTAATAATCTGCGTTAAGAGGGAAATTATGTCTTTGATCAATAGAACGGTAAGAATCAACAAAAATACTATTTATAGTATTATTCTTTCAATATCCATGGTGTTTTTCAGTTTCAATCTGGTTTTGGCTGAGGAAAAACTTGTAGCCGATTTCAATACGCATGGTGTTTATGTTTGCAACTCCGGCGATTGGATCAGGATTTACAATGGAATCGATCCTGAGAAACTCTGCGCCTTTAATACCCGGATCGCCATGGATCTGGGAACAGCCTACGGACTTTTTGTGTACGATTCCGGCAGCTGGTCAAGGGTTTACAGGGGCGCAAATATCGAAAAGATAACCCGTTTCAATAGTAACCTTGCCATCGATTTTGAAAACTTCGGTATCTATACCTATGACTACAATCTGGATAGCTGGGAGCGTATCTACGGGTTCAGTGTTCCCAGGGACGAGATGGTCAATGTCGGGGAAAGACTTGTCATCGATTTTAAGGACGAGGGGTTATACGCGTATCAGGGCGGTACATGGACCAAATTTTATAAAGGTCTTGATGCTGAAAAAATCGTACCGTTTGGTGACATGCTGGCTGTCGATTTTGGAACAGCATTCGGCCTGTATCTTTACGATTTTAACACGGACACCTGGTCACGGATACATAAAGGGAATGCCATCGAAAGAATTTCGGAATTCGATGGAAAACTGGCAGTCGATTTTGGCACCGACCACGGACTTTTCGCTTACGATTATAATGCCGATACCTGGACACGGATCTATAAAGGATTTCCCGTTGAAGGAATCGCCAGGTACGGAAGTAATCTGGCGATCGATTTAGGAAGCGCTTATGGTCTTTACGAATATAATGGGAATAACCTGACCCGTTTGAGCACACTGGACGCGGATATAATGATCGGCGCTGATTCGGATTTTATTCCGGAAATTTCAATCATCGAACCGGATGGTGCGG
>JAUVGT010000014.1 GCA_030593645.1 Deltaproteobacteria bacterium | reverse complement strand
GACGGAAACGCCATCCTTGGTGAATGGCCGGAACTTAAGGGTTTGTTCCTTGCAAACGGCTTTTCAGGTCACGGCCTCCAGCAGGCCCCGGCTGTGGGCCGTTACATTTCAGAACTTATCCTGAATAAACCGCCGGTTCTTGATCTTTCCATTTTCCACCCCGATAGAATATTGGAAAACAGACCCCTGTGTGAAGGCGGATTGGTGTAATCATCAAATAGTCAGGTTTCTCAGAGGCACAGTGAAAAGCAATGATTTAACCGCTATGCGGCTCAAAAAAATTTGAAGCTATAGTTGATATATAATAATAAATGTCAGGCTGAATAACCGGCCCAATTCCAGATCATCTCCCGCTGTGGACCGGTTTCCGGGGAAGCCTGGGGTGATCCTGGAATATCCCTGCGCAAAAACTGGATTTTATCCAGAACATCCTTTTTGGACGCAAGTCCGTGACGTATCAGGTAGCATCCGACAACCGTTCCGGTCCGGCCGACACCGCCAAGGCAGTGTACATACACCGGTTCTTTATTATTAATGGATCGATCAATTGAATCCAGGATCGACTTCATTTTACCAACCGATGGTACATTGAAATCCTCGATAGACAAACGATCACAGGAAATTCGGATACCCTTCAGGGCAGCCAGTTCCATCAGAATCTCTTCGTACGAAACAAAAAGATCCCCGTTAAAATCTGTTTCTGTTTCCTCCATAAGATTGATATAATAGCGTATGCCGCTGTCGATTAAATGATTTAGTCTTATTTCCATCTCCCCGGCATCTTTTGCCCCGGGGAATTTTCCGACCAGTAACATGTTCGGCACCGCCCAATAAGATTTTGGGAAAGGGACATTTAGTTTTTCATTGTTTGACATTGTATTTTAAGTTTCATCCTTTATGACTTGAGGATCTTGTAAAACCGTCACAACGCCTTGAATTTCAATATTTCATCAACCACTTCTGAAAGTGCTTTTCCCGCTTTTTTATGGATAAGCGCGTCGCATACCTCATCACAGGGAGTTTTTGAAAGATTGACGATCGCCAGAAAAGCCCCGCTATTTTTTGCATACAGCGGCATATGAGCGGCCGGCTGAACCAGGAGGGTTGAACCGATCACCATCATAAAATCGCAATTCTGTGAAAGTCTGGTCGCTTTTTCAACCTCTTTAACCGGCATTGCCTGACCAAATGATATGGTATCCGGTTTCAGGAATCCGCCGCATTCACATTCCGGCGCGGGATCTCCCCCTTCCAGACGTTTTTTTATATCTTCAATTTTCGAAATATTACTGCAGCTCATACAGCGTATTCTGCGGGTGTTGCCATGAAGCTCAATAATCATTTCATCCGGCAGCCCGGATACCTGGTGCAGACCGTCGATATTCTGTGTGATCACAGATTCAATCAAACCCAGTTCAGCCATTTTAAATAAGGCCATATGCGCCGAATTCGGTTTTGCCTGAATAAGGTCTGGATAAAGTTCTTGCCACCTGCGCCAGTATTCAATTCTTGATTCCTTTGATGACATAAATTCATTAAAATAAACCGGTTTATATTTATCCCAGATCCACCCCTGGCTTCGATAGTCCGGAATTCCGCTTTCAGTGGAAATCCCCGCACCGGTAAATATAATGTTCTTCCCGCCTTCCGCGATCTTCCGCGCAATTTTCTCTATTTGTTCATTCATATTCATAAATCCCTAAAACTATACCCCGAAAAAGACCGGCTCATAACATGTCCCTGCCACAATTTTCCCGGATCATCTATTTTCATTAAGCTCGCCTCTTCAGGAGCTCTATAAATAATCCGGGCATTTTCCCAATATTTCATGTCACTCCATGATACTTCCTGAGTACCGCGAAGAAGCTGATATTCAGGATGATCCAGATCAATTGTAAATTCATATAATGATTTGGGCGCTATCTCTCTGATATCAGATTCAGTGTAAAATTCGGGTTTAACCGGTGGTTTTTGATACTTGATTTTTTCTTCTTTTTTATAGGTCCCACTGTATGATAATTCAATTGAAAAGGATTCATGGTTTTCAGGATCAACAATATAGACCGGTTTATCAGAGGCATTGACCAGTTTAACTTTGATTTTAAAAGAAGGCGCTTCAGTGGTGCTCCCTCTTCCGGGCAATACGATTCCCAGTCCCAGATCAGAATATCGAAGCCCTTTTAATACCGCGATCCCATTGCCTCTCCCGACAGCGGTCTCCATCTCGAGAGGGATCCTGACCCCTTCCAGACGCTGTCCCCTCTCTAATACAAGACCTTTTCCCTGCTGCATGAAATACTTTTCAATACTGTAGCGGACACCAATACTGTTATTCCGCCAGTTCCGAACCGTATATCCCCTGATAAACGTTTCACCTGCCGGTTTTTCAAGGCTCAGTCGCAGTGGAACAACCATATTCCTGGCATCGGTTTTGTACACGAGGTAGACCCTTTTTTCTCGTTTTTGAAAGTCCTTCCGCTTTTTTTTATCCACCATTTCCAGCGGTATGGTTGAGATTCCATAATTTAGCCGAACATAATCACCTCGAAAAAGATCCCGGGGGTCAACCGGAACCGTACGTATATATACGGTCTCTCCTGTCATGAGAACCGATTCCCTCTCAAAACAGATGGCCCCCAGAGCCATACATTGTATGATGACTGCCGCGATGATGAGTATTTTTTTGTATTTTTTCATATTTTTATTCTTTTCAAAGGATATGGAACAATTATTTATCAGTTATTTTTGTTTTTTTACTTTTGATGTTTGAATCGCGATCCACAAAATAAAACCGCCTGCCAGGATAAAAGATATTGAACGGATCAGCAGGTCATCCGAATAAGCGGCAAAACGGGACAAAATGACTGTGACGGTAAGCAGGCATCCCAGAAATGACATGCCGATCCGACCTGTTCTTGTGCCCGTGAAAATCAAAATAATTCCATGCGCGAGTGTGAGAATATTAAAAAGAACCATACCGACCAGAGCAAGTTCACTGTGGGACACGGAAAAAAAGCTGACACTGGATATCAACCAGATTACAACCGCTAATACAAACCCAACAAAGGTAAGAAAAACGTGTTTATTCTGAACGTTACGAAACCGGGTCAAAATTGAATCAAAAGGAAAGCAAAAAGCGGCCCAGATGACGACGGTAGTTATAGCGATAAAAACAGGAAATGCGATATCTGACATAACCGGGCCATGCCAGGTTTTGATTAGACCTTCCTTAACGCCTTCTTTAAACGTTAAAACTATCAAGCCTATAAAATAGAGTATGCTTCCTGTGATTTCAAGCGGCCGGGAACAGGAGTTATGGGGTGTTCTTTGGATCAGCAAACCGATACCCAGGCACATAACCCCGAGAAACAGAAAAATTCCAATGAAACCCACAGAAAAATAGGTAAGCTGTAAAACAGTCACAAAAGCCACGGCAATGGTCACAACCGATACAATAAACCAGTGCTTTTTCATCAGGGCCATCGGTACCATGGAAGCTGCCACAAAAAATACGGCCCATATCTGCCTGATATCAAATGAACGCTCCATGGATTGCCAGATGATGATTAAGATCCCGAACAAGAGCATCTGCGGTGTTGAGTCAAGAATATAAGCCATCAAGAGCGCGCCGAGAGACCATAGCAGGACACCATTGGGGCTGTGCTCATTAATATGATAAATCTGGGCAATCAGCATAATTCCCGCGCCGAATAATAACGATCCTAAAAGGTGAAAAAACTCGGCAAGGGTCCTCTTTGAAGATCTAAGCCCGAATTGATACCCTGCAAAATGAGCCGCCGCAAATCCTGAAAAAATCGTGGCCAGTTTCAGCCATTTGGGCATGGCCTGCCAGTTAAAAGCAAAAAAGCTGATGATACCCAGGCCGAATAGCAGCGCACTGATGCTGATCAATATACGAGTTAAAAGGGTCTGCCTGTCCTGAAACGACGGCTTTTCACCAAGCACACGTTCTGCCTGATCCGTGTTTAATATTCCTTTGGCTGTCCATTCAGACAGTTTTTTCTCCAGCCACTGCCAGTTTTTTTGTTCATTCAAGATATAAACCCTCCGGTTCATTGCTAATGGTTACCATAGCAAAAAATGTACAATATGGTCAAATGATTCCATTTATAACCTTTACATATACCGGTTAAGCATTATTATTTATGAGTATATGAATTGAACCTGTCATAAAAAACATTAATTTTTTACTATAACTGGGAGCAAAAATGGACAGCAAGAAAAAAACCCATCAGTTTAAAACCGAAATTCAGCAGCTCTTAAACCTGATTATCAATTCTCTCTATTCAAACAAGGAAATATTTTTAAGAGAACTGATCTCGAACTCATCTGACGCGATAGACCGGCTGCGCTTTAAAGCACAGATTGAGCCGGACATACTTGGCGATGATTCTGAATATAAAATCAAAATCAAACCGGATGGAATCAAAAAGACCCTGGAGATTTCCGACAACGGAATCGGCATGACCGAAGACGAAGTAATGGAAAATATAGGTACAATTGCCAAAAGCGGAACAGCCGCGTTCATAGAAGCCATGGAAAAGGTGAAAGATAAAACCATACTAACACCCGAACTGATCGGTCAGTTCGGTGTGGGATTTTATAGTTCATTTATTGTCGCGGATAAAGTAACACTGATTACACGTGCTGCCGGTTCAGACAAGGCCCTGAAATGGACATCCATGGGAGACGGATCATATACCATTGAAGAGGCCGCCAAAGACACCAGAGGTACCACTATTATCCTGGATCTTAAGAAAAAGGAAAAGGACGAACAGGATTTTACGGATGAATGGACCATCCGCAACATCGTCAAACAGCATTCCGACTTCGTGGCATATCCTATCGTGATGGATGTTGAAAGGGATGAATCGATTCCGGACAAAGAACTGATCAAGGACAAAGATGGTAAACCGATTGGAGAAACCACCGAAAAAGTCATCAAGGAAGAGACTCTAAATTCCATGAAGGCCATTTGGGCAAAGGACAAAAACGACATCACAGATAAAGAACATGAAGAATTTTATAAACACCTGAGTCACGACTGGAACGCGCCGCTGGCAAATCTCCATATGAAGTTTGAAGGGACCACCGAATACAGCGCGCTTTTATATGTTCCGTCCCAGGCACCGTTTGATCTCTTTATGCCGGAATCAAAGCACGGGATACACCTTTACTGTAAACGGGTGTTTATTATGGATGACTGCAAGGAATTGATACCGGAATACTTTCGGTTTATCAAGGGAGTGGTTGACGCGCCTGATCTCAATCTCAACGTGAGCCGTGAAATTCTTCAGCAGGACAGGCTGGTCAGGAATATCCGCCGGAATCTTGTTAAAAAACTTTTTGATCTGTTTAATGATATGGAAAAAGAAAAATACGAAAAGTTCTATCAGGAATTTGGGCAGATATTAAAAATAGGAATACACACCGATCATGAAAACAGGAAAAAACTCTCTGATCTTGCCAGGTACCAGACAACAAAATCGGATGGCAAACTCATTTCCTTCAAAGAATATGTCGACAATATGAAACCGGATCAAAAAGAGATATATTTTATCACCGGTGATAACGTTACAGCACTGTTGAACAGCCCTCATCTTGAAAAACTTAAAGAAAAGGATTTTGAAGTACTTTTAATGGCAGACCCTGTTGATGAATGGGTGGTTCAGTCGCTGACCGAATATGATGGGAAACCCTTAAAAAGTGCTGAAAAGGGCGATCTTGATATTGATAAAATCGATGAAAAGAAAAAAGATGAATTTACGGCATTATTCGGTTTTATAAAATCAAAACTGGAAGAAAAAGTAAAAGAAGTAAAAGCCTCTTCCCGATTGAAGGATTCAGTCTCCTGCCTTTCCGGGGAAGCTCATGATAATAGCGCGTACATGGAAAAAATCCTGAAAGCTTCCGGTCAAAAAACACCGAAAATCAAACGCGTACTTGAATTGAATATGGAACATCCGGTGGTGATCGCTATAAAAGGCCTGTTTGAAAAAGACAGGGACAACAAAGCCCTGAAAGATTACAGCGAACTTCTCTTTGACACCGCTGTGATCAGCGAGGGAGGTAAACTTGAAAATCCATCACGTTTTTCTAAAATGATAGGAGATTTGATGGCCGAATCGATTATATCAGTTTCGGATTAACATTCGCAGTTGCATGGTTTATAGACACTTATAGAAAAACCCCCGAAAAATGATCTCAACTTCGGGGGTTTTCCTTTGGTTCGTATAATACCGGTTTTACTTTTGACCGATGGAGATATTGAACTTAATCCCCATACTTGAACGATAATTTCACCCTTGAACGATACGCGATAACCTTCCCATTTTCAACTTTCATATCCAGTTTAACAATTTCAGCAATTCTTAATTCTCTGAGGCTCTTCCCCGCGGTTTCAATCGCGTTTTTTGCCGCGTCTTCCCAGGAATTTGCGCTGCTTCCCACAAGATCTACAATTTTGTATACACTGTCGGTCATGATCCCCTCCTTAACTGTTAGTGATTATTGCCAATTTGAAAATAAAAACACACAACATCAAACAACAATGAACCAAAAATAAGCAAACCAGTTGGTATCATTATAAATATCTATATATGAAAAGAGTAACATGCCTGTATAAAACGGGCAAACACATTGGTGGAGGTTTCGAAAGTCTATACACGCATAAGTCTGCTCCAACATCACCGAAATTAGACTTGAGAAGAGACTTGGAAACCATTTTCAGTCTAATCCGCAATATATCGAATTGTCAAACCGGAATGTTGATTTTTGGAAAAATATCTGTAGAAGATAGACAAGGAGAACTATACGGCCTTTTTCAATTCAACATCATTGCAGCCGGACATTTCATATTCTCTGACAAGGGAAGCGATCAGCTCCTTTACGGATACAATTTCATTAACGCGATAGGCATTTGCTCCTGCAAACGCGTATCCGAGTTTTAGTCTTCCTTTCTGGGCGTTATACAATGCCATTGCAATGCAATAGGGGCTCTTTTTATAATCACATGTTTTAACACATTGAAATGGGCATTTGAATGGCCGTTTTTTATCGTTAAACACATCCTCAAGGAATTCATTTTTAATCGCGCGACCCGGCATGCCGACCGGACTCTTAATAATCACCAGGTCATCTTTTGAAGCGTTTAGGTATGATTCTTTGAATTTGATATTCGCGTCACATTCATGTGTGGCCACAAAACGTGTACCCATTTGAACAGCGGACACACCCATTTCTAAATACTTTCGTATATCATTCCCGGAATATATGCCCCCGGCCGTGATCACCGGGATATCTTTTTTATATTTTTCTTCATAAATTCTTACCGCGTCCAATACTTCCGGTACTATTTTTTCCAGGGAAAATGCTTTATCTTCGATCTGCTCCGCCTTAAATCCGAGATGCCCCCCGGCTTTTGGCCCTTCCACCACAATGGCGTCAGGCACATAATCATATTTGCCGATCCATTTTCTGGATATCAAACATGCGGCTCTGCCCGAAGAAACTATCGGGGCTATTTTTGTCTTTGAACCATTACCAAGATAACTGGGCAGGTCAAGCGGCATCCCCGCACCGGCAAAAACAATATCGATACCTTCTTCAATAGACGTTCTTACCATGTCGTCGTATCGGGTCAGGGCGACCATGATATTAACTCCCAAAATCCCATCGCTCATTTTCCTGGCTTTGCGAATTTCTTTGCGAAGCGCCCTGATATTGGCTTCTCGTGAGTTTTTATTATGGTCCTTTTCATTCATCCCGATAAACGCGGTTCCGATAACACCGATACCGCCTTCGTTGGCAACCGCTGAGGAAAGGCCGGCAAGGGAGATTCCAACAGACATTCCTCCCTGGACGATGGGTAGTTTGGCAGTTAAATCGCCTATTTTTAGTTCAGGTAAAGTCACAGTCAATTCCTTTAATATATATTTGGTTAATTATAAAATAATCAATTTTTATGACGGAATATTAAAATAATAAAAAATCTGCTAAATGTACAGCAATGGTTCGGCTTTTACAAAAGTTTTACAAAACCCAAACAATAGTCGATTCGCAGAATGTCGAAATAGACGGTTTCGTAACTATTCTTTAGAAACTGTCTCTAATATTATCGGCAAATTTCAATTTCACTTTAATAGAAGTTGTTTTAAAACAGCATCTATTAATATTTATTGCTTGAATAAGGAATATTTGTGATATTTAATGAAAAGTGGTTATTTCACAGACTTCAATACGTATTAAATATGAAAACCTTTAAAATCATCATAAGCCGGTCAAAGTGGTTATTTCATCCGATTTTTATCTTTGTCTTTTCAACTGTGGCCCTTGCCGTATCCTTTTTTCTGTATATTTACTGGTATATGGAAGCAAGTACACGTTTAAATGCCCTGATAAAACGGTTTAACCTGGACCCGGGCCAGTTCCTGGAAGCGCAGACATGGATGGTTATCCTGGTCCTGTCCATTCTTGTAGCGATTATCCTGGTCGGTATATTTACTATTTTTGTCTATAACCAGAAAACACTGCAGCTTTATCGCTTACAGCACAATTTCATCAACAGCTTCACGCATGAGTTAAAAACACCGGTTACATCCTTGAAACTCTTTTTAGAAACCTTTACAAAACATGAGCTTTCCCGTTCGGACCAGTTGAAATACATTACATACATGATCTCAGATGTAAACCGTCTTTCAAACCATATCAACCGCATATTGAATCTTGCCAGAATTGAGAGTAAAAGTTACGGGAGTGAATTCATTGTCACGGACCTTGTCAGCCTGACAAAACAGTTCTATGAAAATAATGTTCACCTGTTCCAGGATAGTGAAATTTCAATACACAACACATCCGAACACAAAATCTTTTACAGCATCAGCAAACCATTATACGAGATGCTGTTGATGAACATCCTGACAAACGCCATTCAGTATAATAAATCTGAAAAACCGAAAGTCAAAATCAGGTTTGACGTATTGAACAATAAACTTTATATCAATTTTACGGATAATGGAATCGGACTGGAAAAACCTAAAATAAAAAAAATATTCAGGAAATTTTACCAGATCGGACGATCGGACAACATGTCCGCAAAAGGCAGCGGTCTGGGGCTGCACCTGGTACAAAACGTGGCGCGACTTCACAAGGGGAAGGTTGTCGCGCAAAGCGGCGGTAAAGATAAAGGATCCGTATTCAGTTTTATTCTGCCGTATAAGCATTAAAAGCGGTTTCGAATAAACAAACCGAGGATTTCTATGAATAAATCAGATAAAAAACAAATCCTGGTGGTTGAGGATGAAGAGCATATCGCGGAGGGACTAAAACTGAATCTGACGCTTCAGGGTTATGAAGTGCACATCGCAAAAGATGGTGTCTCAGCGGTTCAAATCTTTAAAGAAATAAAACCGGATCTTGTGGTACTTGATATCATGCTGCCGGCCATAAACGGTTTTTCCGTTCTCCAGAATATCCGCCTTGAAGATGAACGGATACCCGTAATGATCTTATCCGCGAAAGGCGCGCCTGATGATAGGATAAAAGGCCTCTCCCTGGGTGCGGATGATTACCTTTCCAAACCGTTTAATCTTGAAGAGTTTTTGCTTCGAGTCGACAGGCTGTTAACGCGTATATCCTGGAACCATAGTAAGAAGGATCAAATCATTGACGGCACAGATTCAATCCTGCGGGTTTATTCATTTGGTATAAATTCCATCAATTTTGAAACATCAATCGCTTATTGCGCGGCAGGTGAAATAAACCTGACCGAGCAGGAACTTAAGCTCTTAAAACTGTTTATCACCAATAAAAGCAAACCGCTATCAAGAAGCCGGCTCCTTGAAATCGGATGGGGATATACCAGCCTGACATCCACCCGCACCATCGATAATTTTGTCGTACGGCTGCGTAAATATTTTGAAGAAAACCCAAAAAAACCGGTTTTCTTCAAAAGCATCCGGTCGATCGGGTACATGTTTGATCATGATTGACGGTTTCGTAAAAAATTCTGGAATAGTGATATGATGAAATATAGGTCCAATCGGAATTCGGGGTCGGAATCGGTATCGCAATCGTCTTTTTTAATTTATAGGGCGGGTTAGAACCCGCCCCTACATCGTTGTTACCCTTGGCCCCTGGAATCCTTGAACCCTGGATTCTATATATACTTCTCAACCGGCTTCCAGTAAATTTTAGCCACCCATTTAAAAAACGCGGAAGCCCACATTTTAAGTGAATCAAGAAACGAATACAGCGTGGGAACCACTACCAGTGTCAAAAAAGTAGCGATCGCCAGCCCGAATATCACCACGATGGCCATGGTCTCCCACCATGCAGTCGATTCACTTACCCAGGATATCGACCAGTTATGAAAGTCAAAGGATACTCCGGTCACCATGGGCAGAAGACCCAGAACGGTAGTAATCGCGGTCAGCATGACAGGCCGGAGCCTTGTGGCACCGGCATACACGACTGCGTCTGAAATACTGTATCCCCTTTCCCTGAGTTTGTTTGTATAATCAATAAGAACAATCGCATTGTTTACGACCACACCCGCAAGTGAAATCACCCCCACACCGGTCATAATAATTCCAAACGGGAAATTACCCACAGTCAGGCCAAGAAAAACACCCCCTAAAGAAAGGACAACCGAAGTGAGTATGATTAAAGGCTGAATCACCGAATTAAAAAGAACGACCAGTATTAGAAAAATCAGACAGATCGCAATTAAAAACGCTTTTAATAAAAACTCTTTCGATTCTTGTTCAAATTCATTTTCACCGGTAAAGGTGGCGGTGTAACCGGCAGGCATCGGGAACTGTTCAAACATTTTTTCCGCCTGCTGTCTGGCCACAATACCCGTGGCTTTTGCTGGATCGACATTCGCCTTAATCGTGACTGTCCTGTTATGGTTAATTCTTACAATATCCCCGATCCCGCCGGTATAATCGATAGACGCTATGGTCGTTAAAGGCACAAGCTGCCCGGATGGCGTGGGAATCATAAGCTTACGCAAAACATCAGTGACCTGACGATCTTTTTCCGCGAGTGTCACCGTAATATCATAATCATCATCTTCTTCACGATATGTGGATATATTGAGACCATTATACGCGGTTTTGAGGGCAAACCCGATGGAACTGGTTGAAAGGTTAAAAAGGGCCGCCTTTTGCCTGTCGATTCTAATCCTGACCGAAGGGAGACCCTCCACATAATCATCCTGCAAATCTTCAATCGCGGCAACTTTTCCGAACTCTTCCTGGATTTTCTTTGAAATCATACCCAGCGTCTTAAAATCATCCCCGGATATTTCAAGGTTTATGGGCGGACCTGTGGGCGGACCTTCCTGGCCTTTCGCGATGGTGATGCGGGCACCCGGAATGTTTTTTGTCAAATCCCGGATCTTCTCAAGGTCGTCTGCTGTAGGATGTTTTCGTTCCTCATAATCGAGGAACTGTAAACCGATATGATTAGGTAATATCGGGGTCCATTTTGAGGCCCTGGCGTTTTCTTCTGTCCCCGTAAAGATATGTTCAATATTTTCAAACTCACTGGGGCCGTAAAATTCTTCACCACTGCGGGTGGTATATTTTCTGAATTTATAAGAATCCGGATATAAATCCACGGGTATCGTTCCGTTTTCACTAACCGTACCGTTGATGATGAGTTCAACTTTTTTTGCGATACGATCAAGATATTCAAGATCAGCTCCCTGAGGGGGATCAATATTCACATAAGCTTGAGCTGGATCAATTTCCGGAAATAGTTCAGTCCCTTTTTCGATTCCGGTTAAAAGAAAGTATATTTCAATTAGAATAACCAGAATTGCAAAAGAAGCACAAAGTACCGCAAAACGATGTTTCAATGCCTTGCGAAGTATTTTTTCATAAAATACCAGTATGAGTCCTTTGATTTCTACCGGTTTTTCTCCCCCTTTTGCGATTTCATCCGCGCTTAAGTTTTTATTGGATGTTTGATTTTGACCTTTAACCTTCATAAATATGGCGGTCAGTGCCGGATTGATGACCATAGCGACAAAAAGACTGGAAGAGAGCGTAACAATCAACGTGATCGGGAGATACTTCATGAATTCACCCATAATCCCCGGCCAAAAAATCAGGGGAAAAAACGCAGCCAAAGTCGTAATGGTCGAACCGATTACCGGATAAGCCACTTCGGAAGTCGCCTTCATGGCTGCCTGGATACGCGGAACCCCCTGCTCCATGTAACGGTAAACATTTTCAACGATCACAATGGCATTATCCACCAGCATTCCAAGTGCGAGAGTCAGGGAAAAAAGAACCACCATATTCAGGGTAATACCAATGACCTGGAGTATCGTAAATGAAAGAAACATTGAAAAAGGGATGGCCAGACTCACAAGTATCGCGTTTCGAATACCCAGGGCAAAGAACAATACCACAACCACGAGAATCAGCCCTGTGATAATGTTGTTTTCCAGGTCTGCGATCATAACCCGGATATCCTTTGAACCATCCATCAGTTTGGTAATCCGGGTTCCCTTCGGCCATGTGGCTTTTTGTTTTTCAATAATTGCATCCGTTTTATCAATAATGTCGATAATATTCTCACCGATCCGTTTTTTTACCTGTATGCTTACCGCATCCCGGCCATCCAGCCTGGCCCGGCTGGTTTCATCTTTGAAACCGTCGACAACTTTTGCCACATCTTTGAGATAGATCGGTTTTCCTTCATGGGAACTGATCACAAGGTTGAAAATTTCATTCGGGGTTTCAAATTCTCCCGGCACCCTAAGCTGATATTTACCATCCCCCAATGTGATGGATCCCCCGGATGTATTTTTGTTTTCACTGCTAACGACACCCTGGAATGTGGTAATCGGAATCCGGTAATAAGCCAGTTTGTCCGGGTCCACTTCAATTTTGATTTCACGATCCAAACCACCGATGACGTCCACTTCGAGCACACCTGGGATCGCCTCAATATCCCCTTCCAGGTCTTCTGCGATCTCTTTTAAACAGGCCGGGCCGCATGTTCCATAAAGAGAGTAATTGACAATCGGCATTTCAGAAATATTAACTTCGAAAACTGAAGGATCATCCTCCAGATCGTTTGGGAGGTCTCCTTTTGCTTCATCCACCTTGTCTTTAACCTTCTGGAGGACCTCGTCAATATCTGTTTCCGCTAAAAATTCTATATTAATAAGCGAACTGCCTTCCCTGCTGGTCGATTCGATCTTTTTAACCTGGTCAAGGCCTTTTAATTTATTTTCGATCTTAATAGTGATCGATTTTTCAATATCTACTGAAGAAACACCCTTATAAGTTGTGCTGACAAACACATGGGGTATAGTAACGTCAGGGTCTTTCTCCCGGGGCAGGTCGAAATAGCTCCAGATTCCAACACCCAGAATAATAATCGCCATGACAACGACAGCGATGCGTTTTTTTATGGCTGTATCAGAAACAATCATTTTGCAATTTCCTCCGGATTCTTGACCTGACGGATTACTTTTACCTTATCGCCGTCATTCACACTTTTGTGACCAATCACGATCACCCTTTCGCCCGGTTTAAGGCCGGACTTGATCTGAACCTTCCAGCCATCCAGCATGCCGATCTCCACTTTCCTCACATGGGCGAATGAATCGTTAACAATATACACCAGTTTTTCGTCATTCCTCGTGATGACCGAAAACAGGGGTACAGCCAGGCTTTCCAATAGTTCTTTTTTAACTATTTCAACTCGTGCGAACATATCGGGCAGTATTTCACCGTTTTTATTCTCCAGGGCGAGTTCCAGCCTGTATAGACGAGCATGGGCATCGGCGGTTCGCGAAATAAAATGTTTTTTGGCTTTAAAAGTCCTGCCGTCCAACGCGTCGATTTTAACGTCAAAATCAATCAACTTGCGTACGGCATCCACGTCGGATTCCGGGATACCCACGGTCACCTTTACTTTTTCCAGTTGTAAAATTTCCGCGACCGGGTCAGCCGTATTCAGGTACTGACCTTTCTCGACAAACATGTTATTGATTAAACCTGAGATAGGTGCTTTAATCGCGCATCGGCTCAAAGCCAGCGCGGCGTTATCCATGGCCGCCTTTGCATTTTCCAGACGTGCATCGGTATCATCGATCTGGGATCGAGTGGCAAGCTGTTCTTTGTAGAGCCCCTGCAAACGCTTCAAAGATGCCAGGGCCGCTTTGTAAGAAGCCCTGGCTGAATTGTATTGATTTTGGTAATCCCGTTTATCGATCCAGGCAAGTACTTCACCCTTTTTTACTGTTTTTCCTTCTTCCACAGCTTTAAGAGTGACCGTACCGCGTACTTCCGAAAGGATCACAAGCTTCACCCAGGGTTCAATAATTCCCGGAAGATTCATACGATCCCTTATGATTGATGGCACAAGTTCAAGCGCAACCACATTCACCGGCGGCTGCTCTTTTTTAAGAGCTTTTAATTTGGCTTCTTGAGTTGCCGCCACTTTAAATTTAATTCCGAATCCAAGGGCCACAATAATAAGCACTAAAAATAATACCGGCATCGCGCCCCATACAAGTTTAATCAGTTTTTTTTCGAAACCCGGTTTTTTTTCTTCAGTCATGTTTTCCATATTATTATCCCTGATTTTGTCTATTCCGTTGTTTTCTTCCCAAGCCGTTCAAGTATCTTGTTTAAAAATGCCCCTTTCGCGCGCTCCAGTCTCAGTTCTGAAAGCTGGGAGCGATATTTTGCTTCTGAAAGTTCATGTTCAGCGTTCACAAGAAGGGTATTCGCGTCCATCACATCAAGGCTGTCCGACAGGCCGTATTTAAACTGCTTTTCAACCGCGTTAAAATTAGCATCCGAATATTGCCGTTGGTCATCAAGTGATTTTAAAACACTGGTAAGACCGACCAAATCAAGATACGCCCTTTCAACAGCAATGGATATTTCTTTTTCAAGGTTTGTCGCGGCAAGGTCAACTTTTCGTTTTAAAGCCTTGGCTTCACTGACTTCGGCCCTTCTGAGACCGCCGTCAAAGATTGTAAAATTCAATTTCACCGCTACATATTTACTTTCATCATAATCACTCTCCGGATTACTGTCCATCTTCAAATAACCCGCTTCCAGTGAAATTGTAGGCCAGTAATCACTTCTGATAAACCTGATTGTATCTTCAGCGATCTTCTGCTGCTTTGCGATCGACTTCAGTTCCGCGCGCTGGGCCAGGGCTTCCATTTTAAGAGAATCCAGATCGTATTCTACTGTGTTTACAATATCTGCAGCCGGTTTTTCAATTTTAAAGTCCGCGGACAACCCAACGACCCGGCCAAGAGTCGCTCTGGCAAGTTTCAATCTGTTTTCAGCGACTATCAGGTCTGTTCTGGATCCGGACAGTTCCGCCTGCACCCTGTAGAGAGCGGTTTTGGTAACCTCTTCGATCTTCAAACGACTGTCCACAGCCTGTTTGTGCTTATCAAGGCGCTTGACATTTACCAATGCGATTTCCAGAGTTTTTTCACCTCGCAATACATCGTAATAGGCAGCCGCGACACTCAGCAGGTATTCTTCCTTAACCGCGCTTAGATCATACTCGCTCTTTTCTATGGAATCTTTGGCGATAACATATGCGATAAGCTCTCTTCCGTTTAAGGTAAATGACTTGTCAAGACGAAGCCCCCACGCAGTGGTCCACTCCGGCTGAACGGTATTTTCAATGGGAAATCCGGGCATAATCTCAGTGCTTTGAACCACTTCATCACTATAACGTGTATATTCACCAAATGCCGTAAGCCGTGGATAAATGACCGCAATGGCTTTATCCTTTGTTTTCTTCGAGATAAAGAGATCCTCTTCGGACAGCTTAATGGTTTCAGAATTTTCCAAAGCCTGTAAATAAAGATCATCCAAACTGTATAATCCTTTTGGAGAAACGCCCGGGTCCTTTTCCGGCTCCTGCGCCAGAAGAATCACGTTTGTAACCATTAAAACGATAAATAGCGATGCCATTAATATTCTGATCGATTTGTATAACATATTGATTAACCTCTTGAATTTGAAGTACCCACGTATTTTTCCAGTTCAGATTCTGTCAGGATCGATTTAAGAAGGTCTGCCAGATACATATCGATCTGCTCCTCTATTTTAAATGAACCATGCGAGAGAATGGCATGCAGGCTGATGCCGTCAATATAAGCCAGCAGGTTACACGCGATCTTTTCCGCGTCACTGGCAATTCCCGGACGAAATAAACCCTTTGAAATTCCGGCCAGCAGGATATCAATCACCATCCGACTCTGGCCGGAATGTATTTCTTTTAAAAGGTAATGGTGTTTGTACAGCACACCATCTTCCAATATGCTCTGCTGAATAAATTCCAGGAATAAACGCGCGTTACCTGGATCTATGGGATCAACACAGTCCATATTTGCCGTCGCAAATGCCTTCAGTTTTTCAATCGGGCTGTCGAAACCTTCCAGGTAATTGACGATATAAGTTTCAAACTGATTCATCCATTCCCTGATTGCAGCGACAAAAATGTCCGCCTTGTTTTCAAAATATTCATAAATCGTCCCTTTACCCACACCGGCGACCTCCGCGATCTGGATGACATTGGTTGCGGCAAAACCCCTTTGTGCGAATAGGCCCAGGGCGGTTTGAGCTAATTTTCTTTCTTTTTCTTCCTTATTCACGAGCTTTGGTGACATAATTTAATTCGAGTCCTTGTTAATGGTTCAATGT
Organism: Deltaproteobacteria bacterium; assembly: GCA_030593645.1. Lineage (GTDB taxonomy): Bacteria > Desulfobacterota > Desulfobacteria > Desulfobacterales > JAUVGT01 > JAUVGT01. The sequence goes on along the minus strand of JAUVGT010000014.1, from coordinate 7,232 downwards.
TTTAACTGACCGATCGGTACTAATATATTATCAAACCAAGCGTTGTCAAGCCTAAAATATAATTTAACTAAGATATATATAAGGAGCTTATATTATTGCCTAAATAACCTTTTGATTTAAATAGTTTTGCATCAGTGTTTATTTTGACCGGACAGTCGGTCGGTTTAAGCGGAAAAATTTGACCTCCGGGGACCATGATGAATGGTATAGCTGAAGAAGTCGAAAGATTGAAATTTTCCTTGCATGTGGATCGATTCCCCGGTATTTGTACCGGACTTGATATTTATTACCGGAGCCCATCTCCAAAAGGCATGCAAATGAAACTCGATTCCGTTAAACCAAGTCATGACATTATACTGGATACTGATTCCATCATCAATCTTATCAGTGCTACTCAGCTATATACAGGTGAAATCCCCTGGCACATTGATGGCAGAACAGACCCCTGGGACCACGTGGAATCCGCCATCGGGCTCAGCATCGGAGGACGGATTCCGGAAGCGCAGAGGGCGTTTGAATGGATGGCCCGGATGCAACTCCCTGACGGCAGCTGGTATTCATCATACAAAAATGGTATGCCAACAGATAGATCCCGGGATACAAACCTGGCCGCCTATATTGCGGTGGGGGTATTTTATCATTTCCTCATTACAAAAGATATGACCGTACTCCGGGAAATGTGGAACACCATTTACTCTGCCATTGAATTTTCGTTAAGCCTTCAGACCCCGGAAGGTGAAATATACTGGGCCATCAGTCCCGAAGGCCATATTGACCAGATGTCGCTTTTAACAGGCTGCAGTTCGATCTGTATGAGTTTGAAATGCGCGATGGCCATCTCTGAAATACTGGGCCAGCGTATCCCGGCATGGAAATCGCGATTGAAAAAACTGCAAAATGCCATTGCAAACAAACCATACAGGTTCAATATGACCAAGTCACGTTTTTCCATGGACTGGTTTTACCCGATACTGTGCGGCACGATTTCAGGAGAAAAGGCTGGAAAAAGAATCAGCAGTTACTGGAAAAAATATATCATTGAGGATCAGGGTGTTCGCTGTGTTTATGACGAACCCTGGGTGACCATTGCTGAGACCTCGGAACTCGTGCTTACTTTATCCGCGATGGGCAATCACACACTTGCGGAAATTGTATTCAGCTGGCTCAGCAATAAAAAATTTAATGATGGAACATTCTGGTGCGGATTCACTTTTCCGGATATGATAATATGGCCCGTGGAAAAAGTAACATGGACAAACGCCGTGGTTCTGATGGCCGCGGATTCGATTTTCAACCTGACTCCCGCCGCCCGACTTTTTTCTCATCACTCCTGGAAGTCAGATCAGTTTATATCGTAATACCTGTCCTTTTCTTGTGATCTTGACCCCATTGGAATTTTTGTCCACCCCTCCTGAATAATACGGTATTTTTTAGACAACAGGTCGCGTTTAAATTCATCCATAACATTTCCTTCTTTCAAATGGGGTTACTGATGCAGAGTCTGCTTTACGTGCCATATAGGCACGTAAAGAAGACTGACCATTTTTGTGACATTTTTTTCAAAATGTGAAACGCAATAATACTAACGTTTGTGTTGATAATATTTGTATGTATGATAGTAGTGAGGCTGTTGGAAACAAAACTTTACTAGTTGCTGTGCGCGGAATTTGAAGCATGGTGAATGGAAATTCTTTGATAAAAATGAAAAGCTTGAATCATTAACGGAGTACGAAAAAGGAAAGCCAGTCAAATACTCTGTTATTAAAAATGGAAGTCTTAGTTCGATACCGGAAAAAGAATGGCCTTTTTACATTAAAAACTCAATTCAGTCTGAACCGGAAGGCTCCAAGGAATATCAAAAAATGGGGAAATAGCCGAGCGTTGCCAGTGTTCGAGACCGGATGATAGTGAAGGCAAAGCGGATGTTCTTGCCAAGGTCAACGGAAAATCCGGAGGAATCCAATTGACTGAACTGAAAATCCAACACAGACCGTCCTCCGCAGACCGTGCGCGGAAAATGACAGAAACTCTTCTATCGGCTACACTGAAGCTTATTCAACCCAATTTTCGAGTTATGGTTAATATCCTCTCTTCTTAGGCGTGTCCGGCTCTCCGCTTCGCGCAGCCTGTGCCGGACTCGATCCGGTATCCGGAACGACACTGTTTTAGATTTTACGAAGGGCAAATGTAATTATCTGCTGATATTCAAGTATATCAGCTTTTCCTGGTTCACCGAGAATTGCTGCTGGTCGGGTCTGGGACTTGCAATATATTAAAAACATGATATATACTCACCCTTAAGAATACGTGCCGTCCCCGGCACACAACAAATCCATTCACAGGGGTTCGCAGGGCCGGGCGGCTGGCTCTCTTGTCCAGGTTACTGTTAAACGTGCTTTTGCATGGTCCCCATTACCCTGCTCACCCGTGATGGTGGGCGTTGAACATAGACGGAACAGGCATGAAGGAATCAGATCTCTATCTGCCCCTGAAGCGGTTTTTGGAATCTCAGAATTATGAGGTAAAGGGGGAGGTTCAGGACTGTGATGCCCTGGCAGTACGCGGCAAGGAAGCTCCTGTCGTTGTGGAACTCAAGCTCTCTCTCAATCTCAACGTAATCCTTCAGGCAGTTGAAAGGCTATCGCTGACTCCGAAAGTGTACATCGGCATTCCGAAACAATGTAAAATTCTGAACAGGCGACGGAGGCACATTATCAAGCTGCTAAGGATGCTTGGTTTGGGGCTGGTGGTGATTGATTCGGACCGGGAAACCGGCAGCGTAAAGGTGATTCTCGATCCCGGTGAGTATAGACCTCGCAAATCGAAGCACCGCCAGGAGCGTCTGCTTGGTGAGTTCATGAAGCGGGTAGGTGACCCGAACCTCGGCGGGACAGAGAAGATAAAGGGCATCATGACCGTCTACCGACAGCGAGCCTTGGCAATTGCCCGGTTCCTTCAGAAGCAAGGACCGACCAAAGCTTCACACATTGCCCGGACTCTCCGAGAGTCGAAGGCCAGGGATATTTTGTACAGAGACGTGTACGGATGGTTTGACAGGGTGTCAATTGGTGTGTATGAACTCTCTCCTCGAGGAAAGCAGGAGATTCCTCTTTGGCGGGAAGAAGCAGACAACTCAGCACAACATGGCCAAACAATCGGCTGCACGCGTACACGCTAAAACGAGCCGGTGAGCCCAACGATCAATAGGTTTTGGGGAAGGAATGAAAGTTATGAATATCTGTAAAAATATTATTAAATTCTTAATGATCTATATATTAATAATTAGCCTGACCCCTCTGAAAGGCCAGGCGTGCACTGCATTCAGTATCGGTCAAGATGGCCAGCAGGTTTTTGGAAAAAATTATGACTGGTATCTTGAACGAGGTTTAATGATTATCAACAAACGCGGTGTATCGAAAGAGGCGATGCCGGGCACACAGGCAGACCCCGGAAAATATGCAAGATGGGTTTCAAAATATGGCAGTTTGACATTTAACCAGTATGGTCGTGAGATGCCCATGGGGGGTATAAACGAGGCTGGCTTGGTTGTGGAAAGCTTATTGCTGATTGAAACACAATATCCTAAACCCGATTCCCGTTATACGATTAAAGATTTGCAATGGATACAGTTTCAACTTGATAATTACAGCCGGGTAGAAGAAGTAATAGCAAGTGATTCTCAATTAAGAATACTTCCATATGAGGTTCCAGGAGGCCACTTTCTGATATCAGATAAAACAGGAAATTGTGCCATTGTTGAATTTCTTTATGGAAAGCTTGTTCATCGAAGTCAAGATACAATGACGGTTAAGGCGATTACGAACAATTCATATACCGAATCCATGGAGTTCTTGACGTGGCATAAAGGATTTGGCGGCAAGTTTCCGATAACTAAAGGTGGGAGCTCGCTTAATCGGTTTGTATATACCGCAGATATGTTAAAAAATTACAATCTTAAGGTACAAAAGTCCATTGTTGATTATGCTTTTGGTATTTTGGGAAATGTCTCACAGGGATCTACAAAGTGGAGCATTGTATATGATCAAAAAAGACTCAGGGTTTATTTCCGGACATCAAAGAATAAAAAAATCAAAACTATTGATATTGGCAGCCTGGATTTTTCCTGCGCAACACCAGTAAAAGTATTGGATGTAACCGGTAATTTATTTGGAAATATCAGTGATAAATTTTATGAATACTCGCGCCAGATCAATCTGGATTTAATCAGGCATGCCATGAATGGAACACCATTTATGAAAAATATGCCAGAACAACTCATACTTCAAAGAGCGAAATATCCGGAAAGTACGCAATGTACTGAGTAGTCCGCACACACATAAATAAAATGGCAAAGACGGAGAACTCATATGAGTGTTGGAACCACAATAGCCAGGGAACTTCAACGATGACTCAAGGAGAATACTTGGAAATTACTCTTTCGCTTGCCAGTGTTTTGGGAGCAATTCTAATCGGTGCCATCAGCCCGGGTCCAAGCTTTGTACTCGTTGCGCGTACGGCAATGGCAGTTTCACGGGTCGATGGTTTATACACAGCCATCGGTATGGGAATTGGCAGTGTTGTCTTTTCCTCAGTGGTACTGCTCGGGCTTCAGGCCTTACTTGTCAAAATACCGGTGCTCTATCTTACGCTCAAACTTGTGGGCGGCCTGTACCTTATCTATATAGCGGTACGTATTTGGCGTGGGGCCAAAGAGCCCATTGTTATCCCCGGCAGCGTGGAAGAGATCTCGAGGCCCGCAAAAAAATCATTCTTACTCGGGCTTTTTACACAGCTGAGCAACCCAAAGACCGCGATTTTCTATGGCAGTATCTTTGCCGCCCTCCTTCCGATGAATTTACCACTTCTCGCCGCTCTGGTGCTTCCATTCCTTGTCTTCCTGGTAGAGGCTGGCTGGTACACCATCGTTGCGCTCGCGCTGTCATCTGAATCCCTGCGGGCCGTGTATTTCCGCGCAAAAAAATATATTGATCGCCTTGCGGGCGGGGTCATGGGCCTTCTCGGTCTAAAGCTTATCGTAAGCGTGCGGTCCGCCCAGTAAACCATGAACCTTAACACGCTTCGGCACCGCTTCTGATCACGGCGGATGAAATGAACCTTGTTAATGGAACAATTCATAAAAATCAAAAAAATTGTATGAATATCTGATGTAATGGATGGCGCAAAAAACCACGCCGCCACTAAACAGGCTCGTTAAATGGAGGTATCAACATATGTATATTGCCCTTGACATAAGAACGTTATCTCTTACTTCGGCTGTTATTAACCTGATCCTCTGTATCTGTATGTTCCAAAACTAATGAATGGCCAAAACATCTTATGAACCACTGTACTCGCTATTCACGCCGTATGGTTCGTATTTCGTATTATTCCAACTCTATTCATTGAAGGACCTATCGTCGACTTCATGAAGGCTTCAGCCTTTCAAGGGGCCTCTTTCGTGGTATTCTTCGGGGCGAATATGTTTGTGATAGTCGGTTTAATGATTCTCAATTCCCAGAGGATTGAGATTGACCTTTTGGCCTCTATGGAGGAGATTAAAAGGTTAAGAGGAATTATTCCGATTTGTTCATCCTGCAAAAAAATAAGGAATGATGAAGGACTCTGGGACCAGATCGAAAAATATATCCAGGAACATTCTGAAGCCGAATTCACCCATGGCATTTGTCCGGAGTGCCGGGAGAAACTGTATCCGAATTTCGCCAAGAAGGATGAACAGCAATAAAATTAACCGCAGGCTGCTGATCAGAAGAATAGACAACATACTTAAAACACACATCTACCGTTTTTAACATACTGCTTGACTTATCCATTCAAGTCTCTTAATATCCTTTGCCATAAAATTAAACTTCGGGTGCTTGAACAAATCAGGCTGAGAGGGGCTCTGTATAAATCAGTGGGTCCGACCGTTGAACCTGATCCGGATAATGCCGGTGTAGGAAAAGTTTCAACTGCATAAACCGCTCCCTACTCGGAGCGGTTTTTTATTTGGGACTTTCGCCCTGACAATCACTCATAACATCAACGCCTCGAACTGATTTCATAAACATCTCTCGGACTCAATTTCATAAGAGAAGGGCGGATTTCGAATCCGCCCCTGCACCAGATCGAAGGCATTGAAATCATCTCGAGTAAATTGGAGGTCCAAATGAAAAAACGTTTTTTGATTATCTTACCTTTATTATTTTTATGTTTATCTGCATGCCAAAACGACTCTGCAACTAAAACACCTGATACTATTTCGGTCATGACCCATGACAGTTTTAATATCAGTAAACATATCATCGAAGAGTTTGAAAAGACGCATCAAATCAAAATACAGTTTCTGAAATCAGGAGATGCCGGCACCGCGTTAAACCAGGCGATATTATCAAAAGAAAATCCGCTGGCAGATCTCTTTTTTGGAGTAGACAACTCATTTTTAAGCCGGGCTTTGAAAGCGGATATTTTTGAACCGTATGATTCACTCCTTTTAAAGGATATCAAAGATGAATTAAAGCTTGATCCCAAAAATCGACTATTACCCGTGGATTACGGTGATGTATGCCTGAATTATGATAAAAAATGGTTCGCCGATAAAAAACTGCGGCCCCCTTCAAGTCTTGAGGATCTTTTATTACCGGAATACAAAGGCTTAACCGTCGTTCAGAATCCGGCGTCCTCTTCACCGGGTTTGTCATTTCTTCTGACCACCATCGGGCATTTTGGTGAAAATGCCTATCTGGATTACTGGGAAAAACTCCGTAAAAATGATGTTCTAGCAGTTGCCGGCTGGAAAGAAGCCTACTGGGGCCAATTCAGCGCGGCTTCAAAGGGAAACCGCCCCATCGTTGTGAGCTACGCAACCAGTCCGCCGGCCGAAGTCCACTTTGCGGGCAAACCGCTGCCGGAAGCCCCCACCGCAGCAGTTGTAAGCAGGGGATGCGCCTTTCGCCAGGTTGAATTTGTCGGAATATTAAAAGGTACAAAAAATCGTAAACTTGCCGAAAAACTCATCGATTATATGCTGAGTAAAAAATTTCAGGAGGATATCCCACTCCAGATGTTCGTATTCCCGGCCAATCAATACGCGTCTTTACCGGAAGTCTTTTTGAAACACGCTACAATTGCCAAACAGCCGGTTATCGTATCCCCGGAGAAAATCTCTGAAAACAGAGAAAAGTGGATTGAAGCGTGGATTGAAACGATGTTGAGATAGACAGCTTTGAAACCAC
>JAUVGT010000121.1 GCA_030593645.1 Deltaproteobacteria bacterium | reverse complement strand
AAATATTCGGACCCGATTTGTATGATATTTATATCCGGGTCGTTGTATTGTGCCTTTTTATCATTTTCGGTTCACATGCCCAGTCTGCCATAAACAGGATTAAAAAAACAAGAGACACATTAAAACAGAGCGATGAACGCTACCGGGCACTGTTTGAACATAATCCTATCGAAACGATCATCGTTGACCTTGAAGGAAGGGTAACCGGGTATAACCTGGCAAAAAAAAAATCCGGTTCAAGATTGCCTGATTTCGGTGATATCATGTATCTTGACTATGCGGCCGGGCATCAGATAGACATGTACCGGGAATTAATGGAGTGTATCAGGTCCGGCCAATCAAAAATATTTACAAATCGAAAGTATAAAGATCAATTCCTCCAAATCAGAATAGAACCCTTTTCCCAGGGCGCCATTATTACCTTAATAAATATAACCGAACAAAAACATTTCGAAATCGCACTGAAACAAAGTGAAAAAAGATACAGAACCCTGGCTGACAACATCCCTGACATCATATATTCCCTTGACCATAAAGGTAGAATCATCACCATAAATAAGGCTTTGAAATCTTATGGATATGAGGACAAGGAAATCATCGGCCAGCCATTTGAAAAAATTATCTTCCATGAAGATATTGAAAAAATCACAAAATCCTTTAACCACGCGATTAAAAACCATGTGGAATTTACAAAAGGATTTAAATTTCGAATGATTACAAAATCCGGAGCGATCCGATGGATTGAACTGAACAGTCATATGTCCTTTAGCAAAAAAGGCAGGTTTATTCAATCTGAAGGCGTGTGCCGGAATATTACCAAACAAAAACTGCTTCAGGATCGGCTTCAGCAGGCTCAGAAAATGGAGTCTATCGCAAACCTGGCCGGCGGTGTCGCCCATCAGTTTAATAATATCCTAAGCGGTATTACCGGCAATGCAGAGTTGATGATGGCAGAATTCCCTGAGGATAAAACCGCTAAAAAATATAGTGAACGAATTCTCTATGCATCCCATCGTATGACCCGCTTGACAAACCAAATGCTCGCATATGCAAGGAAGGGAAAATACCAGGCGCAGGTCATATCATTGAAAGATCTTATCGAAGATACATTGCCCCTTCTAAAAAACACCATCGATCCAGCTATTAATCTGTCTGTCAATTTGTCAAAAAAGAATTCATTTGTAAGAGCGGATCCCATTCAAATGCAGATGGTATTAACTTCTGTTGTCAATAACGCGTCTGAAGCAATTAAAGACACAGGTAATATCAAAATCAGAACGAAAAATGAGAATATCAAGGAAAACGATATTATTTATGGGTTTGAAATCAAACAAGGCGAGTATATTGCACTTGAAGTAGAAGACGATGGTACAGGAATGGAAAGCGAATCAAAGGATAAAATTTTCGAACCGTTTTACTCAACCAAACTTATGGGTCGCGGTCTTGGAATGGCTGCTTCTTACGGAATTATTAAAAATCATAATGGCTGGATAACCGTTGAATCGAAACCGGGCAAGGGAACTAAAATAAGAATATACTTCCCATTAACTGAAAGACCGGCAAAGACGGATGAAAAGTTTTTTGTCTTACCATTAACAGGTTCCGGAACCATACTATTGGTTGATGATGAAGAAGAAATCCTTTCCACAACCCGGACAGCACTCGCTCAACTGGGGTATCATGTCATCACCGCGGAGAATGGATCAAAAGCCATTGATATAATAAGGGACTCAGGGCAAACCATCGACATGGTTATACTTGATATCGGTCTTCCCGATATCAGGGGCGATGAAGTATACAGACAAATAACCCGCATTCATCCAGGCATGAAAGTACTCGTGTCCACGGGTTTTGCCATCGAAGAGGTTGCCAGTGAAATGAATATTAAGGCTGAAGCATTTATCCAAAAACCGTTCCTGTTTCCGGGTCTGTCGGTTAAAATTAAAGAGGTTCTTGATAGCAAATAATCAAAGGTTGAAAAATAACAGGGCGGATTTGGAATCCGCCCATTCAGGATAGAAATCGGTCAAAGAAGATCCTATTATAATGCCTTTTTCAGAATTTCAACCTTATCACATTTTTCCCATGTAAAATTCGGAAGATCCCTTCCAAAATGCCCATACGCAGCAGTATCCCTGTATATGGGTCTTCGTAAATCAAGTTCACGTATGATATCCGCCGGCTTCAGGGGAAAATGTTTTCCGATTAATTCTTCAATCTGATTTTCAGGTATTTTATTTGTCCCGTTACAATTAACAAGCAGGCTGACGGGCCTGGCCACCCCAATCGCGTATGCAATCTGAACCTCGCATTCATCTGCAAGTCCGGAAGCAACTATATTCTTGGCAATATACCGGGCGGCGTACGCGGCACTTCTGTCAACTTTTGTCGGATCTTTGCCTGAAAAACAGCCCCCGCCATGGCGGCCGTGGCTGCCGTATGTATCCACAATGATCTTTCTCCCTGTGAGTCCGGAATCTGCGAATGGTCCGCCTTTTATGAATTTTCCGGTCGGGTTAATATGGTATATGGTATCTGAATCAAGCCATCCTTCACACACAGGCTTAATCACATGATTAATCATGTCATGTTTGATTGTATCATGGGTTACATCCTCATCATGCTGAGTGGATAGAACGACTGTATGAGCACGGGAAGGCTTCCCATCCTTATATTCTACTGTGACCTGGCTTTTACCGTCGGGTCTTAAATAATCAATCTTCCCCGATTTTCTCATATCTGCCAGTTTTTTTGTGATCTTATGCGATAAAACGATCGGCAACGGCATAAACTCAGGTGTTTCATTGGTCGCGTAACCGAACATCATTCCCTGGTCCCCCGCACCCTGCTCAGAGGTTTCCTTTCCATTTGCGGCCTTTTCATTCACGCCCTGGGCAATATCCGGGGACTGTTCTGAAAAATGAGTCAAAACAGCACAACTTTCACTGTCTATACCGTATTCCGATTTGGTATACCCAATTTCCCTGAGCGTCCTGCAAACAATATCCGGAACATTGACGTATGCTGTTGTTGTTACCTCCCCGCCAACAAGCACCATCCCGGTTTTTGTAAAACAGTCACAGGCCACACGAGCCATCGGGTCAATTTCCAAAATAGCATCCAAAACAGCATCTGAAATCTGATCACAGATTTTATCAGGATGCCCCTCTGTAACGCTTTCCGAAGTAAACAAGAAGGTTTTACGATTCATTCGATTTGTTCTCCCTTTTTAGACAGGTTGAATAAAAGTTGACGGTTTCGTAAAAAGTCCAACTTCTGCGTTGTGCTGCATTTTGCAATGATTCAACGCCCCGGTTAAATAAAAAGGACAGATTTAACAGGGCAAGTACGATAAGTATGCTTCATCATTACAAAAATTGCACGCCTTGAATTTGAACTCTTTACGAAACCGTCTAATTCGAACTTTTTACGAGACCATCAAAGTTAACATGTTCAGAACACACCTCCAGCCCCCTTAACAACGGAACTCGGGGTCGGTATCGGTATCGGTATCGGTATCGTCTTTTTTATTGTAGGGATGCCCAGGCAGCCACAGATTGGGCAACCACAAGGGATTACCCCTACGAATCCCGTATTGGAAACTAAAATAGCAGACTAAAATCCTGGGTAGCGTTAAATTCCTCAAACGTTTTAACCAATTTTTTATCTCCCTTCCGTATAAAGCCTCCTCCCGGAGCTGCAAGGCCCTCATCATCCAGCCCCACATAAATGGATATCCCGGAATCTTTCGCGTGCAATACGGCTTTGCGAACACTATCGAGTAAAGGCGGACTATACTCTCCTTTTAAAAATAGTTTCTCCAGTTCTGTGCCGACAGCCGCGTATGTGGGATTCAAATGCATATTGATATCGATTGAGTGCTTTTCAGAAATACCATTCAGATAATCGATCGCATCAATGATGTCCTTTATTCCATCCTCCTCGGAAATACCCGGAACCGGTTTCATCATAAAATACGTTTTTAACTTAAATCCATACGTTACAAGCTTCATCACCATACTCTCAAATATTTCCAGGGGCATGCCTTTCTGAAAGTGATCATTGCGGATCGCGTCGTCATACGCTTCAAATCCGATCGCTATTTCAAGTTCTGTATCACAATGACCTTCCTTTAAAGCCGTTGAAAGGAACTCAAGTTCATGCCAATCAATATACTCCGGTCTTGTTTCCATACACAGCAGAGAAACATTGGGACAATAAAGATTCATATTGGCGATAAAATATATCAGGGCAGTGGTCGAGAATGTAGCTTCGTCGAGAATAGACCCATTATTCGATAGTATAATTTTCTTTAGATCACGTTTTTGTTCTTCGGTCAAAATGCTGTGGAAAAGATAATCGACCTGGGCCATAATCCGATCAAAAGGGATATGATCTTTTGACATCTTTGAGGGTAGATTGCAGCCAAGGCATTTTGACCATCGGCACGCCATAGTGTAAAAAACGATAAATAACGTAAACCCTTCCGGGGGATTTTGAAACCAGTATTGCGCGGGTTTTCCGGCTTCATGCTGATCATCAAAATGATACGTTTTGCCAAACTGCCTTGTTTTTTTTTCGATATCCATTTTTTTATTAAAATCCTGTTGCAGGCTGGTGGTGTACTCAAAAGCATCGAAAAGCGTTAGAATCGAATTGGCTGTTACCAATCCATATCTATTGATATTTATTTGATAAACGACTGATAGTCAACACCGTTTTAAATGATATGTTGGAGAACTTATAGAAGAATGATGGGGTTGAGTATTGTAGGGGCCGGTTCTAAACCTGCCCTTTTGGGGTTAATCCACATTAGAATATTTAAAATGATTCGAAATGATAATCAAAAAAAAGAGGGATTCAGCCGAAAGAACCACGATCAATGCGTGGTCCTTTCGGCTGAATCCCTCGCCCCCAACACAAAGGTTGGACCCCGGAGGAGGGGTATGAAACACCTTTATCTTCTCCTGAGCTTCGGATCCAGCGCGTCCCTCAACGCGTCCCCGATCAGGTTAAACCCGAGCACAAACAGCACAATACTGGCACCCGGATAAACCACTGTATACCAGTACCGCAGCGGGTCGCTCGGCGGACCCACGATATAATTTCGGGCCAGTGCCACCATTTGACCCCAATCCGCATAATTCTGGGATTCTCCCAGACCGAGAAAAGCAAAGAACGCGGCGGCAAGTACAATATTTCCGATATCAAGAAATGCCAGTGCCATGACCGGGTAAATCGCGTTGGGCACAACATGACGTATCATTATTTTTAAATCGGATACACCCATCACTGTGGCGGATTGAATATAGTCGAGTTCCCTCAGGGTCAGTATTCCGGAACGCATCACTCTCGCGTAATTACGCCACCGAACCAATATCAGCGCCAGCATAATTTTATCGATACCCCGTCCAAACGCCACCACCATGGCCAACGCCAGGACCAATCCCGGAATGGTAAAAAAAACATCCGTGATCCGCATCAATATCTCGTCCACGATGCCCCCGAAATAACCCGCACTTGTTCCAATGATCACACCGATCAATATACTGAGCGTAATGACCACCAGCACTACCTTGAACATGGTCCGGGTACCCCAGACCACACCGTAATAGATATCGTATTGGCCCGAAGTCGTCCCAAATACATTATTTTCACTCGGCGGTTTGGGTGTCCTGGAATAACCCTTATGGGGAATTTTATAGGGGTTGTCTTCGTATTTCGGCTCCGCCAGATAGGGTGCCGCGAAGGCAACCGTAATAAAAAATGTTAAAATAATCATACCGACCACGGCCGAAGGATTTCTGAATATTCTATATAACAGAAACTTAAATTCTTTTAACCTGGGATAATTCTTTTGTGCCATTTTTTTATTTCGCCTTAATTTAATCGTATTCTCGGGTCTAAACTCGCGCATACAATATCGACCATCAGGTTCACACAAACAAATAAAACACTGATCAAAACAATCAGGCCCATTAAAGCAGAAAGATCGAGTTGAACCGCTGAATTGACCAGCCAGTAACCCAGGCCTTTTCGGTTAAAAATGAGTTCCACTTCTATATTTCCCTGGACCAGGAACGCGACGATTAAGCCGGTTATGGTGACGACCGGAATCATGGCGTTTCTACGGGCATGCTTATAATAAACGGTTTTGTAATCCGCCCCCTTTGCGAGCGCGGTAATCACATAATCTTTTGTGATTTCCTCGATCATGGTTGACCGCATCACCCGCACCACCATGGCCACCAGGACCAGAACCGATGTGGTCAGGGGCAACACCAGGTGTCTGAATGCATCGATGGTGATATCCAATCGCCCGTTTAAAATACCAGAGATGGTATAAAACCCAAAACAATGTGAATAACTGTCCGAATGATCGGAAATATAGGTTAGCAATTCATCACTGAGAACCCCCGGCGGAAACCAATGCAACGTTCCATAAAAAAACATTAATAAAATCAGGGCGAATAAAAATGTCGGCAGCGACCAGAAGGTAATGGCGCCAAACCGGGTGGTGTGATCGATCCAGGTATTGGCGTGAATACCGGATACCGTCCCCAGCCAGACACCCAGTATAATAACCAGGGGGATTTCATAAAGATTCAGTTCCAAAGATACCGGTAAATAACGCCAGAATGCCGGCCAGAATGAATCTGCGGCCGTGGTTGAGTAACCAAAATCACCCCTGGTGATTTTCTTCAGCCATCTGAAATACTGCTGATAAACCGGATCATCCAGTCCGTACAGTTTTACAATTTTCGGCAGATCTTTTGCCTGCTGCGGCGAATTGATATATACGGCCGCCCTCCGTTCCGGGCTGAAGGTCATCAACAGGCCGAAAAGTAAAATGGACGAACCGAACACCACAACAACCATTAAAATTAATCTTCTGATAATGTATGTAAGCAATGCACACCTTTTTTATGTTTCAATGCCGGCGAAGCGAATTCGCCGGCATCGGATCTAATCTATTTTGACAACATCATTACAATCCATGGTTCCTAAGCAGAATGATAGTCGCAAACTGAGAATTGATTTTCCTGGCTTTTACATCCTTTCGATATGCCCTGATACCCATGGGCTGCCCCACATTGATCCCAAGAGCATGTTTAATCCAGAGTTTTTGCAGCTGATGATAGATTTTTCTTCTTTCAGCCGTACGAGTCTCTTTAATCCCGGCTGCGGTCAACCGATCAATTTCAGCATCTTTGAACATGATGTGTTTGCCATAATCCCCTTCGGAATTCATGAATGTATGAAGGAAATTATGCGGATCAGCAAAGTCGGCAAACCATCCGATGATGAATATCGGATAAATATGCTGGCGATACTTGACCCAGTAATCTTTCCACTCCACATGGGCCACATCGATTTTGAATTTCGGATTAAGTTCCATCACATTTTCAGCGATCATATGGGCCGCTGCCTGACGCATATCGTTACCTGTGTTGTGGAGTATGGTCATCTTAAAACCTTTTTCCCATACTTGTCCTTTATATGCCTCTTTCATATATTTTGCGGCTTTTTTCAAATCAAAATCGTAACCCTTGAAATCTTTTTGGAAAGGAAGTCCCGCGGGAAGCGGCGCGGTTAATATTTTACCTTTACCATTGGCCACTTCCTCCATATATAACTTGGCATCAAAACAGTGCTGGAAGGCTTTCCGGACATTAATGTCGCTGAAAAAATCCGGGGGAATACCGTTGCCGTCCAGTTTACCGCTGCCGATATTCGGATTTCCGGATGCTTCAATCTTCTGAGAGAAAAACGCGGTGGTCACAAACAGGGTGGGGGTTTCGACAATCCGGAGATTTTTCATTTCCTGGACTTCGGGAAGCTGACTGGCCTGAACCGGCATCATAGCCAGATCACCGCTTTGCATCATCAGCTTACGAGTGCTCCATTCCGGTATATATTTTCGGATACCGGTTTTGATTTTCGGTTTTTCCCCCCAGTACCCTTCAAATCTTTGATAAACGATTCGATCCGACGGAACCCATTCCTTAAGTCTGTATGGAGCGGTACCGTTTGAAATCTTACCCAGCGGTTCTTTTCCGCCTTCCGGGTTGTTGAATTTCGCCGCGTTTTCATATTTTCCGTCCCAGCAGCCTTGCTTGATCGACCACTCCTTGTCAATAATTGAACAAAGAGAGCTCACAAAAATGCTCATGATCGGAGGATAGGGAGCGGGCATTCGGATCACCACATTATCCCCTTCAACTTCAACGGCTTTGGCAATTTTGTCAACAATGCCCGCTTTGAGTTTGCCGTCCTTCCGCGTTCCGCCTGTGCCGGTCAATGCCTCCAACAGCATCCACATGGGCCCCCCGCTGGGGTCACAGATCATGGCGCGCTCAAGGGAATATTCCACATCTTCCGGAGTCAGGGTATTACCGTTATGAAATTTAACTCCCTTTCGGATATTAAACGTAATTTTCTTCCCGCCGTCTGATATTCCGCCGTTTTTAACGGTGGGAGCTTTTGTGGCCAGTACCGGAACAAATTTTTCCGTATTTGTGCCGTCATACCAGATCAATGTTTCATAAATGTTCCATATGGTTCCCATACTGGCATCATCATAAGCTTTGGCCGGATCAATCGTGCCGACCGTACCGATTTGCGCCCATTTAAATGTATCCTTGGACGCGGCTCCGACGCTTAGGGGAAGAACCATGATAATGATGCATACGATAAAAATACTCACTTTCTTTTTCATTTCTTACCTCCTTATTTTTCTTGGAATTGGCAATAAAATCCTTTCATCGGATGTGGGATGAGAGATTCAACCGGAGGGATATATCCAATATTACAAAGATTGACCCCCTCATCCCACTACAGCAGATTTCCCGAAAGAAAGTTTTGAAACCACTTCCAGCAATTCGACCGGATGCTTTAATAAATCTGTTCTTCATTTACACCTTTAAAGCATCCCGGTCTTGGTTATCGTCCAGATAGAGCAAGCATGCCCGGGTGAATACCTCCACACCTATGGGCAATACACGTTCGTCGATCTGAAATTCCGGAGAGTGAGCCGAAACGTCTTTTGGCGCCTGTAGATCACGGCATCCAAGAAAACACATGGCCCCCTTAATATGATCCAGATAACATGCAAAATCCTCACTGCCGGTTTTAGGATCGATCCCGGTCACAAACTCATCACCCACAACACCAACAGCAGCCTGGCGTATCAGGCCAGATACAGCAGTATCATTGATCAACGCCGGAACAGCGCGGTTTAAATCGAGTTCAATATTCACACCATGGTTGATTTCAACACTGTGAATCAGTGCTTTAAATTTTTCGATTATCCGTTCCCGAACGTCTTTCTTATAGGTTCTGATTGTTCCTTTTAAAACCGCTTCATCCGGAATCACATTGGCCGCTTGACCGGCATTAAATGCCGCGGTAGTAATCACACATGTATCTGACGGCTTAACATTACTTTTGATTATGGCGGGCAGTGAATTGACAAAATCGGCTCCCGCGGATATTGGATCAATACTCAGGTGCGGATATCCGGCATGAGCACCTTTCCCTTGAATGTTCATTGAAAACCAGTCCGCTGCCGCATAAACCGGGCCGGGCTGAATAGCGACTTGCCCTATATCCAGACTGAGAATCACATGACAGGCCAGGATGCAGTCAATTGACAGATGTTTAAAGATACCCTTGGAAATCATTTGTTTCGCACCGGATAGAACCTCTTCAGCCGGCTGAAAGATAAAATAAATCTGCCCGCAGAGTTGATCCGGTTTAATCGATGACACAAGATTTTTGGCTGTGCCCAGCATAATCGCCATATGCGCGTCATGCCCGCAGGCGTGCATACGGCCCGGGTAAACCGATCGATATGGAAGATCCACTTTTTCTGTTATCGGAAGTGCGTCGATATCGGTCCTGAGAGCGATACTTTTCCCGGGCCTACCTCCCCGGAGCACGGCAACCGCACCAGTTTCCATTCCATTGGTTTCGATCAGTTCCACCCCCAGACCGCTTAAGGTATCCTTAATTTTCTGAGTGGTGCGCTTCTCCTCAAAGGCTGTTTCCGGATGCCGGTGAAAATCCCGGCGAAGTTCACGTATCCAGTTGTACAGGGAGTGTTTTTCAACCGGTTCGTTGGTATAATCAAAATTCAATATCGATTCTCCTAATAGACTGATTATTTATTAAAAAATCAGTCCCCCCGGAACTCTTATGTTTTCTTCTTTTTCTTTTTTTCCTGCCAGGGCTCACCATTCTTAAACAGCCGCCGCTGAGTGATTTTATGCGTAAATGAATCAAAATCATTTGCCAGTGTCATGGCATGGGTGATTCGATCCGGAAGGGATTTTTCCAAAAGTTTCGCAATATGGACTGCCAGCCCTTCTACCACCATCAACCCGGAACAGCGGCTCCCGAACACGGCCGGCCATTCCACAGGTACGGTTAATTCAATCGAAGCATACTTTGAAAGCGGAGATAATTCTGAATCATTCAGCACAATCACTTTTGCCTTCTTACGCGCAAATTCCTTAACCGTCAGTGTCGTCTGATGTGCGTAACGCTGATAACCCACAGCAAAAAGCACATCCTCCTGATCGATTTCAAGAAGCTGGTGAATCAGGTTACCGCACTGGTCATTTAAAAACACAACTTTGGGGCGCAGAAGCATGAGCTGCTGCCAGAAAAGATTGGCAACAATATAAGAGTTAAATTGTCCGACCACGTAAATTGTACCGACGGCACTCGCAATTGTTTTAGCCACTTTGTTCATTTTTTGACTCGATATATTGGCATGGGCCGCTTCAAGATCACGAATCACCAGTTTGCAGAATTGCCCCCATTGATCTTTGGAATCTCCCAGCAATTCTTTCCTCGCAAGCCGGTAGCGGTCCCATGATGAATCGAGCCTTCCCATGAGAGCAGATCTGATCTTTGCCTTAAAATCATGAAAGTCAGCGTATCCAAGGCGTGCCACAAACCGGGTCACAGTGGCGGTACTCACTCCCGCCCCCTGGCTGATATCATAAATGCTCTGCAGGGCGACATGCTCTTTAACCATCTGGAAATATACAACCAGTTTTTTTTCGGATGCCGTCAGTTTTTTAAGTTTATTAATCTGTCTGGACAGATCTTCAAGCATATTGACTCCCCGGGTGATTAAATGTAACTTTTGTTTCAATATAGTTACATTTGTTTCATAACCAAAAACCAAAACATATGTCAAGAATAATTTCTGAAAAATTTCTCTGAAATTCGATTATTTTTAAACGGATGTTAAGTTGAGTTCCTGCAGAGAATTGAAAAAATTCAGCATTATGGTTAGATACAGTTCAAAGTGGTTTTACCGAGGAAAATTTTCCGGAGTATTCCGATCCCCTGAAGTTCTGGAGGTTCATTCATTAGAAACCATTTCTAACCAGTCATTGATGGTTTCGTAAAAAGTCCGAATTAGACGGTTTCGTAAAAAGTTCAAATTCAAGGCGTGCAAATTTCGTAATCATGAAGCGTACTTATAGTACGTTGAATGATTGCGAAATGCAGCACAACGCAGAAGTTGGACTTT
>JAUVGT010000410.1 GCA_030593645.1 Deltaproteobacteria bacterium | reverse complement strand
AAATATTGAAAATTCATGTAACACCCCGCAAAACAATGCATCATCTGATCCGGAACAAAAGATTTTTGATAAAGAGGAAAGTGAAAGGCTGCAGACGTGTGTGAATCAACTCCCACTCATCCAGCAGGAGGCTGTGGTGTTAAGGTATTACCAGGAACTGCCGTTTGAAGACGTTGCTGAAATATTATCGATTTCTCTTTCTGCCGCGAAAATGAGAGTATACCGGGGCCTTGACAGGCTGAATGAATTGATGAAAGGAAAAAACCACCTTTGACGGTTTCGTAAAAAGTCCAACTTCTGCGTTGTGCTGCATTTCGCAATCATTCAACTCCCCTGTTAAATAAAAAGACAGATTTAACAGGGCGGGTCCTATAAGTACGCTTCATGATTACAAAATTTGCACGCCTTGAATTTGAACTTTTTACGAAACCGTCTAATTCGGACTTTTTACGAGACCATCACCTTTAATTAACAACGGATCTAAAGAGAATATCACGATGCCATTGTCTGAAAAATTCGAAAACAGCGCAGAATTCAAGCCGATTATCACTATCGCCCTAAAATCCGAATCTGTTGCCCCCTCGAACCATTTTACGAATCATGTGATGTCCGGGCTGCCCGAACATGCACCATCCATTGTTCAGCAGTTTTTTCCAACCTGGATCGAAATTCAAAAAAAGATTAATCTTAAAAGCTGGATCGAGGTATCCGACCACAGGGAATGCTCAATCTGTTTTTTTCTCGCGGGCTTTTTTTATTTAATTTTGGGTCTTTTCTTGATGTCGGGTTTGAGTGCGATCACGGATCACTCATCGATTAGCCGATGGCTCTTATTACAGCCGCAAATCGCTTTGGTTATTTCCTTTTCCCTGATGCTCTTTGGTATCATTGTACTGCGTGAAAGTCTGGCTGCAATTAAGATCGCCCGTCTGGGAATCATCAGTTTTATCGGTTTTTCAATCATCAACTCGGTCAGTATTCAATGTTCTCCAGGAAACCCTTTTCATTCCGTAGGTCTGATCAGTTTTACGATCTGTTCGATCAGTATAGGAATTTTTCTTGGAGCAATGATTCAGAAATTCTTTAGAAAAAAAAACAGGCAATTCATATCCGCCCGTAAGCAAGAATTTTCATAGAAGAGGATTTAAAACCTTCAGGTTTTGAAATCACTTCAAATCACCATCAAGAGAGGTCGATAATGAAGTTAAATACCGACTCAGGCTTTACAATAATAGAAATAGTTGCTGTACTGCTTGTTATTGGAGTCATTACAGCTTTTGCAATCGGACGTTCAGCGGACCACAATACCGAACTAATCGTTCAAACTGAAATTCTGAAAGCACGCTTGCGTTACGCTCAATCCATGTCCATGAAATCGAATATGGTCTATAGTATACAGTTTGATACAAATGGTTACGCGCTTAATAAATATGACCCGTCTCCACCAGGCTCTATCGAATCACTCAGTTTTCCCGGTGAAGAATCGAATCAGGTTGTTCTATCCGGACGAGATCTGGAAATCCCTGCCGGTACTGTTGGTACTGTTGTATCATTTAATTCAAAAGGAATTCCATGCACTGATTCAGAAGGCGAAACACCGCTACCCGGTCCTGATCCTCTTATGGTGTCCATTACACGGCTCAATGCCGGTGATGACGGCAGCCAAACAATCAGCGGTCCCGGAATTGCCATTCAGCCAAACACAGGATTTATTCCATGATCTCAATTTATT
Organism: Deltaproteobacteria bacterium; assembly: GCA_030593645.1. GTDB lineage: Bacteria > Desulfobacterota > Desulfobacteria > Desulfobacterales > JAUVGT01 > JAUVGT01. Next base: position 2,426 of record JAUVGT010000410.1, on the reverse strand, counting down.
CTACAGAATCGAATAAACAGGGATTTACACTGCTTGAAGTGCTTGTTACCATGGTTGTTGCATCCATTCTTGGAGTGATTCTGCTCCAGTTTATGGGAACCAGCATGCGGCGCAGTTATGAACCGGTACGAATGGTACAAAATGGTTTCGAGCTCAACCAGATCATGGAGAAAATGAATGCTGATTACAAAAATCTATTATTAAACTCGGACACTCCGTTAGAATCACTTAAAACAGCTATCGATAATGATACTTACGGGACTTATTCCGTTGTATACAATAATTTTATCATTTTTAATAATGGATCTGAACAATTGGATGATACAATAATTAAAAGAACCTTGAAAGTTAAAATCACAAACGGCAGCCAGTCCATGACGGCACTCTTTGCAAAATAAAAACCATGAAAGCTAAAATAAACCATAACAGCGGATTTACTCTTATAGAAGTCGTGGCTTCTCTGATCATAATCGGTATCATGGCAGCGTTTGCCGGCATGGGGATTGTCACCAGTACAAAGGGCTATCTGCAGGCAAAGGAAAACATCCATATCTCCCAGAAGATCCAGCTTGCCATGACCCGTATCAATCGGGAATTGATGGAATTGACGGATATCAGTGCTTCAAATGCTTCCTCCATTTCATACAGACATATGGGTTCCGCCCATACAATTGATATGGTCGGAACCGATATCAGGATAGACAACCATACACTTATCGATAATGTGAACAGTTTTTTAATTACATATTATAAAAGCACATCCCTGCCGCCTCCTTCAGATTGGAATTCCACTGATGATATTGAGGAATTATCAATTATCCAGGTGGACCTTGGCGTAAACCGTGTGAATGGCAGCGGCACTATCACTTTCAGCACGCAGATACATCCAAGGAACACGAACAATCTTGGGGGAGTGATACCTGCGGACGGTTCTGCCGCAGCCAATCATTATACCTGTTTTATTAATACCGCTTCAAATGGTGGTTTTATTGATAAGAAATTTGGAATCTTATTAATCATCGTTCTTCTTTTCATTTGTTTTTCAGCTGCTATATCTGTCAGAAGAATAAACAGATACGATTGGAAACATAAACGGTTACCCTTAGATAATACCGGTAATGTCCTTGTGGGATTAATTGTCATTATCATGATTTTCGCTATTCTTGGTGCCGGTTTATTATCCCTTACCTCTACATCAACATCAAACCAGTTGACTTTAAACAATTCCTCGAAAGCATACTCTCTGGCTGAATCCGGATTCAGATACGCAGCGGGGTTATACCTCAACGCGGAGGACAATAACGGTGACAGCAGCATATGGGATGACCGCAACCGGGTTCTTTATGAACTTCACAATAATAATAATGGTGAATATACTCTGGGAAATGACGGTAGATTCGATATCGATATTTTTCCCTATTTTCAGGTGACCGTCGGAGACCACAACCAATATGACACGACCTTAAATGTCCGTTTTCCCGGCGAAAAACCCGATGAATATAACGTGCCGGTTCCGTCCGCTTCAAGTAAGATAAAAGTCGGTTCCCGGACGTATCTCTACTCCTCGTACAGTCAGGGTACAGGAACCTTTACAATTCCATCAGGGCTTCAGGAAAATATCGGAAACAACTCGGTTGTGACCATTGTCGGCACACCCGATTCTTCAAGTACTTCAATAACCGGCAGTGGAAACCTTGCGCTCTCGGATGCCTCATATTTTCCACCGGTCAATGGGAAATTTAAAATCTATGGCGTCACCGGTACCCATTCAATTACCATGGCTTATCAATTCCGCAGCGGGAATGTTCTGAATCACGTCACTTACGCAAAAAACCCTGAACAGGTTTTCAATATTACCGTCAATACATCAAACGAAATCATATCCGAGCCCTTTGTAAAAATAAGATCAACCGGCACAGTCGAGAGCGGGGAACTGGGCGCAGTCCGGAAAGTGATATACAATGTCCCCCTCCCTTCTCCGGATGATATTGCGGTGTTTCATGAAACATTTGAAAATACAGATAACTGGCTTGATTCCGAATGGGGAGAACATTCAATCGAAAATATCGACGGTAACGCGTTAAAGATAATCGATACAGATAATCTGTCTTTTCAGGTTCCAAGAGCCAGCCTCATCGGCTTAAACTGGGAAGAAACCAATCTGGGTCTTGATTCGGCGTATTTGCTCGCGGGTGAGTTTTTGAGTTATGATGTCCAGGTGAAAGTCGGATTTGAAAGGCATGATGAATTAACGGAATCACCGCCCACGGAAGGATATCTGGACCCGTTTCATACACCTGATAAAATTCCCAGGTATTTTGCCGCAGGCGTCTCTTTTCGTCTGACCGCCCAGAATGACTGCTTTGGTGTTTCATTCATACGGGGAAGAGACGGCAACAACGTGGTCCGTGATAATATTGATGATC
>JAUVGT010000011.1 GCA_030593645.1 Deltaproteobacteria bacterium | reverse complement strand
TCATATGTCATATTAATTAAATAATATTCTGCAGGATCAAAGGCTGAATAATCGATTGCAATATGATCAGGAATGTCAGAAGAAAGAACTTGTAATTGATCGGCAAAAATCAAATTGAAGCTGAATATCAATTTAATAAATACCAGGAAGAGCACAGCAAGACTCGAATGCAGACGTTTCATAAATGTTACCTTTCTAATTTGCCAATGATATTTGTTGTGAAAAATCATTCATTGCATTTTTGTCATTAGAATTGTTGGCATTGCACACACCGCCGCCGGCTTGAGCCGTAAGCTCCGCTGATTGGCTGCCGTATAAACCACCATGCAGAAGGACCTGAATGCTGGTCCTGGTCCCCCGGGAGTCAATCGCATCAGACCGAAGCCGGATCAATCCATCCATATCATTTTGATATGTTCCGTTATCATTATTGTTCCATAAGCTGACAGTATACTTGATGCCGCCAATATCCTGACCGGCAATTAATACCGCCCCTTGATATTCAGGATCATATTGTCCAATTTCATCCCCATCCGGATCATTTGCGGGCTTCATGTTTTTCATTGAGCCGTTAAGGGCAAATGTCCAGTTCGCGGGATTTTCTGAATAGACACTATTTGCATTGGCTTTGACAAACGGTATTTCAATCAGTTTCTTTGCATGTTCAATACCGGATTCCGCGGCAAAATAGGTCCGCTGGTAAAGGAGGGCATTGGCTGAAATCTGTCTTTCCGTGATGCTGACCCTTGCCGCGGATAAGCACATTATGGTAATCAGCATCAGGATTAAAATGGTAATTATTAGAATCGACCCGTTTTCATTATCCATATTTCCTCTCGATATTTTTAATTATGATGGTCTCGTAAAAAGTCCGAATTAAACGGTTTCGTAAAAAGTTCAACTTCAAGGCGTGCAAATTTCGTAATCATGAAGCGTACTTATGGTATGTTTAATGATTGCGAAATGCAGCACAACGCAGAAGTTGGACTTTTTACGAAACCGTCAATTATAACCAGTAAAGATCCGGGTCCAAAGGGTCAGGCAGTTTACCTCACGGCCTGCTCTTTTACACTGTGTTTATATTTAACCGGTGTGAGTTGTTCTTTACTGATCTTTTTCGTTCGTTCTTTCTTTCATGCATCGTGGTGCATCATTTTTTTAATCTTCCCTGGCTTTATGAGCACTCATAGTCACCGGCCTCCCGGCTCTATTTAACGGTATAACGGTGACACGAATGGTTTTAATGTCTTTGAGCGTATGATCCTGGGACACATGCCATTGAACATTATATAATCCGGCACTGTACGCGGTTTCTCCGCCGGTATGGTTAGACGGATTCAGATCAGTATGATTGTACGGCAGTATCATAAGTCTATCCATGCATTGGGCAGCCAGTATGGTTCCCTTACTTTGTAGACCTGAAGCGGTGTTGGCATGAATAAGAGATAATTGCAGCCTGGCCAGGGCAAGAAACCCTATGGCAAATATTGCCATAGCCGTCATCACTTCAAGCATCGTATATCCGCTGTTGTCATCATTTACCGCTAACTTCCTTGATCTTATAAATGGCATATCCAATAACTCCCGATTATATCTTTTTCACTGCATTTGTATGTTTCGTGATCCATGGTTGATGGTCTCGTAAAAAGTCCGAATGAGACGGTTTCGTAAAAAGTTCAAATTCAAGGCGTGCAAATTTCGTAATCATGAAGCGTACTTATAGTACGTTGAATGATTGCGAAATGTAGCAGAACGCAGAAGTTGGACTTTTTACGAAACCGTCATGGTTAAATCCATGGCAATTACTCTTTATATTGCAAATTCCTGCATTTGATGATCGTTTCAAAAAGAGACCGCCGATATTGATCATCTACTTCTATATGAATATCACCGACCACATAGGTCTTTTTGTCATTATATTGTCTTATCGGGGCTCCTGTCCTGGCGAGAAGCCAAATTCTAACGGCACGAATTCTGTCAATCGGTACCCTTTCATTCATCGCTGCACCGCCGGGATCATCCATATTATCAATCCTGCCGTCTTCGTTTGTATCCAGAACCGTATCGAGAAAGCCATCATGATTAAAATCGAAGGCCCAGATAATAGTGTTTCCCGGAGCAGTATCCAAATTTCCGTCCAGTTCCGAAACCGGAGTGCCATGATCAAAATCAAAAGCATACGCGAAGGCCAGCGCCTGAATATTGCTAACCAGCGGCTGCAGATATCCTCTCCCTGTTGCGCGTCCTAAAGGCGCGACTCCTCCGACTTTCATATCGGCTATCCCGTCCTGATTTGAATCATTCCCTTTGGAAAAACCGAATGCGACCTCTTCGTTCGGATCACAGATATCCCGATCACCTGTCAGGTCCATATTGAATCTGATCAAATGGGGCCCGGCAATTTTTATTCCGATCTTTTCGTCCATAAGGGTTTTGCGGTTTCTTACAGTGTCTGCTCCGCTCCCGTAATCAAAGCAATTATCATTATCAATACCATCCAGACTCCTGTCATTCTCCCTTTCATCCGATTCATCAATGTCAAAATCATTGTCGTTATCCTTTCCATCTATTCCCCATATGTTCGTGGGATCTAAGCCTGCTTGTCTGATCTCCTTTTTTATCAGAACCATTGCCGCGCGTATATTCTGATTCATCTCAACAACCAGCTGCTCCCTGATCTGTGTCCTTTGCTGTGATTTGAAAGCCGTGTATACTCCGCTAATAATGATCGTTGAGATGGTCATGGCCATCATGAGTTCAATCAAAGTAAACCCGATTACACATCTTTTTGTATTTATCATCTTTTTCCTCACGAAAAAGTACCCGGCACACAAGGCAGCCGTGACAATCAAAAGCCGTAAATAATATTTATAAGGAACATTCCGCCTTTATACGTAATGAGGGCAGACACACAGATCTGCCCCTACAATTTTATTTTATTTTTTTTCGTTGTTTCATGACAATGATTTGTTATCCGATCACTTTTTATAAATTGATTCCCAGGTTATTCCGCCATCCGGGCTTTTTACAATCCTGATACTTCCCGTTACGGAAACCTTAATCCCCATATAATTATTTCGTTTATTTTTCAGGTAGACATGCCCTGCCAGCCCCAGTCCCTGTTGATTAAATCGGGTATATCGTCTGCTGCCGAAGGCGGCTTCATACATGTTAACACCGGACGGTATGATAACGGTCTTTACAATCGTTTCATCCCGGTCCCTTTTACTGTTATGAAAATGGTTCCCGCTTCCGTTGTCCACAAAGACAATGTATTGATTTAAAATCATGCTGTCATTATCAGGATCAAAGGATATAACAACATTTGAATTCTCTCTGATTGCCCGAATTCTGGCGAGCTGCATCGTCGACTCCATCACATTTACAGTGCCTTTTAACTTATAGGTACCTGCCCATTTAAAGAAATCAGGGACCTGGAACAAAATCAGTATCGAGATAATCGTAATAACCGTTATCAATTCAAGGATGGTCAGGCCTCTGTTTTTAATTCTATATCGAATCGAAAAAAACAATCGAACCATTATTTTCACAATTTATTTTGAATTAAAGAGAAATTAATAAAAAGTAACTGACAAAAGTGCATGAGGTCACTTTCGTGGGTACTATATATCCCTGAACAGGAGAGGAGTCAATCCGGTAAACCACTCTATTTTTTTTAGGTAAAACTACCTATTTTTGATGTATTTCGGATCGGTGTGTTTTGGAATGTTGATTCGGTGTGTTTTAGAATGTTTATAATGATCAATAAATATCCCATGAGTCTTTTTTTTAAAAAAACTGCGGTGCACCTCATAAGCCATCATCGGTGCACCGCAGCAATTATTCTTTGGAACCTTCTATCATCCCGGTCCCCCTATTCAATTATAAAGGGGTAAAAAAATGATTGAAGTATACAACCTTAAAACATTTCTCTCCATGATTTAATATGGACCCCTGCCGGGTCTAATTCAGTTAAGGGTTCGGCCGTAGTCTCGATAATCGTTCCCGAACTTGTTTGCGTAATGACCCTCAGGTTCCCTTGTTTATCCGCATGCAGTGTAGGACTTAATGCCATTCCTGCGCCCAGATCCAGGGCCCGTATTGAATCGCTGTAAGTAACATCACCTGAAGTTTCAGTGACCGTTATTGTTTTGGCCCCCAGACCCAGTATGGACTCTGGAACGGCGGAACCGGTCATAAAGTGAACGCCATAAAGCTGTGAGCTGCCGCTGGCATTACAGAGTTCTTCTGAAGGTGTATAGGATGAGAATAATACAACCTGACCAATGACGGAGCACTGACCCAAAACCCTTTCACCGTCCGGCGAAGTATATAAATCCATTTTCCAGCCCTGGTATCTGGAAAAATGGTCATAATGCAGGCTTGCTACTTCATCATAATCAATAATGGTTAAATATTCTATCCAATCATAAAAATCAGCCGGATCTTCTCCCCAGGTTGTGAAATCAGGCTCCACGTCGGTGGGGATTGCACTCCATTGATTGAAAGCTCCATCCCCGTCCATATCCACAAAGCCGTTTTCATACACGTCTGTTTCGGTTGTATCCATTAGATTTGCGACGCTCACAAATCCGTCGGCTCCACCGAATAGTCCCTCATACTCATACCTCTCATCAGCGGACTCCACTTTCAGCGGTTCAATAATGCCGTAAAAGGTTTGCTGGCTCTGATCTTTTTTGTCTTCAGGAAACCAGAGCTCTCCGGTACCGAAATAAACCATTGGAACGCTGCTGTCTGAATCAGCATCAGTAGAATCAATATAAGCTCTGTATTTATGGGCCTGACTAAATCTTCCCGCGGCGCTGACATTGGGTGCCGCCACAACAGGCTGACCCACATCAATTAACAGCGATGCAACCCAGTCTGAAGGATCTATTTCAGATTCACCCGCGCTCGTCATCGTCGCAACACGGTATACTTTACCTTTGCTTTTTTCGGCCGTGGAATCATAATGGCTCATGCCCACGTAAGCCAGTTCTGATGCATAATGACCCCCTTCTGTATCACCCACATTGAGATCGATGGCAACCGGATCGCCAAAGTATGAATTGGCTTCACTGAGATACAGCTGTGTCGTGCCGCCCGGGGTTTGCTCTATTGGAATCAGATCCGCCTTGCCGGTTTCAATGTCGACCGCGTAAAGCCGCCCCTGCTGGTTGCTCTTCATCGGATAGTCCAATTGCGTTTTGGTGGATACTGCGGTCGAATAATTTCTATTGATCGTGGTCAGACCGGAACCCACGATAACCCAGGTTTTAATTTTTGAAGCTGTTGACAATGAAGTATCGTACTGATTCACGACGGCCGGATAACCGGTTGTAAATCCGAGGTGATTGCCCCCAATGCCGGAGGGGGGAGTCGTGCCGATGGTATCGTTAAAACTCCATAACAGTTCTGGTGGGACTTCAGGGTTGGTAATGTCAAGGGCAAAATAAGCAGACTTGAGCGTGACATCTTTATCCGTTGGCGTGGGATCATTATCAGAAACAGTGAGTTTTACTTCTCCGCCTCCCAGACGCATACCGCAAACCAGTACGGTATGCCAGGTATTATCCGCGAATCTGACATCCATTATCCTGGGTTTCAAATCGACGAACGCAACATGGTTCCCGTATTCAGGCCCATAGTTCGTCTGAGGCAAAGCCTGTAGATGGGGCAGCAGGTTGTACGGTATATAGGCCCACAATTCCTGCCCGAGTCCATATGCTGTTTTAGTTGGTGCATCCGCTGATGCCTCGGTGTATGCATAAGAACCTTCATTGAAGAATCCACCGTTGAAAGCATGCAGCATACCATCGTTTCCGCCGACATATACGACATGCCGCCGGTTTCTCTGAGCATCATAAAATTCACGGTAGCTCGCGTCTGAATATATCAAATCGAGTGCTTCCGCGGGCCGCCCCACAACCGTGGGTGTCGAATAGATAATATCACCCAGCCGCCATGTTTCTTGAGTATCATCCCCGTCAAAATCTATCTGGCGGCTTCGATGCGTGGCAACATCAGTACCCCTGATCCATGTAATGAGGTTTTCAGGGGTAATATAGTCAGGATCGGCAAGTGCCGGTAAATCAAAATACGGTTTAATAAAATCCTTATTGGCAAGCGTAAAAGCAATCTGTTCATTCGCGTCAACTTTGCCGTTGAAATCGTTTGTTTCGTCAACATTATCGATCCAGGTAAAAAGATACCTTTGATTGACAGCACTGCCGTAAGCTCTCTGGGTCAGTATATCTGTGTCGGTGATTTGGCTTAATTTTGTACCTGCTTCCCAGATGGGTGTGATATCGGAAATTTCGTTATCTCCGACATCGACCAGAGCGCCCAGTGTACCGTCAGGGCCCCTTTGATAAAATCTGACCTTGGTCACATTATCGACATCGTTCCAATAGAGCCGAACAATCCTGTCATTCGGATCCAACTGCCCGTAGGGGCTGCTGTTGTCTTCGCACAGGTTGCCGTAGTCATCAATAAACAGGGCATGCAGATAACCGCCCCATGAGATTTTATTCAGGCTTCCGGTTTCTTTCATTTCAGGAAAAAAGAGTGCCTGGTAGACAGCTCCCGCGCCCTCCCTGGAACCGGCCACAACTGAAGCGGCCGTTCCGGATGCGGCCTTTTTCATGATGTCGGCCAGGATCGATACCAGCGCATTTTCTATATCCTGTCCGTTTTCAGCGTGAAAATAATTGTCCGGCAAAACATCAGCGTCGTCTGGGGTATCGTATTCACTCTGCACATCCGGTATCCAGTTGACCATGGGATCTCCGGTTGGAGTGCTCTCGGTAAATCCTCCCCACTTGGCAGCGGCTTGCAGCGCGGCTGAACCGCTCCCAAATGTAAAAACGGAGTATACATCCAAAAAATGCCGCATCGCGTCAAAATCATAATCCACAGAGTCGTGTGTCGTTGTACCGGTTCTGTGATCGGTAAGGTGCGCAAATCCGGCCGCGCCGGATAAATTGTATGGCGTACCTGCCCTAAGATCAGAAACATCTTCATCACCACCACCAGCATCAAAGTCGCTGGTCGGTTCCCCATCGGTCAATAAAATGATGGTCCCCTGGGAGCATACTGAATATTCACCTTCGTTATCTCCTAAACTGCAGTTTTTGTTGATATCCTTGTTAAAAAAGAACGGGTCCCATTTTATCTGGTTGGTAATATAGTCCGTCGTATGATATTTGGGATCGGCTTGCGCAAAATAGAGTGCCGCGGTGAGCAGGGACTCACCCACCGGCGTGTTTCCATTGGCCTCAAGGTCATTGATGGCCTTTATTACACCGGCCATCCTGAACCCGTCACCCAGGGAATCAGAGCCATTCCCATAAGGGTCGCAGACATCGCTGCATCCGGAAATGGGAATACACAAGTGATCGATATCTCCGACCCGCTTGATAACCTGCCCCCCGTGGTTGTCGGTATTGAACCTCATCACCCCGTAGCGGACCTGGCTACTCGTTTTCTGGACCACGCCCTGGGGCTGGATGGTTTTTCCAACGCTTGTAACCGGCAATCGAATGGCAAGGAGTTTTCTCTGGTGATCCGTATTCGCTACAGAACCAAACTGTATAAAGAACGGATGTATATTGTTCTGTCCGTTGGACTGAGAATAATCACTGTCTTCAAACATTGAATATCCAACATCCGTCGGTCCGGCCCCGGTCCCATAGGGTGTACCGAAATGATTATTCGAGGTATCCGTACGATCAGGCTTGGCCGTTTCTTCGGCTTCCGGCCCCGGTCCCGGAGGAAGGGGCAGTTTGGCATCGCTAATGGTCATGACGCCCGAGGTATAATACTTATTATCACCCACGAATAGAAAATCGAGAAAGTTAAAACCCGCGTCGCCGCCGTCATTGTGACCGTCCGGTACGTTGTCCAGAAGATCTCCAAAATAATCCGGCGCACGTCTTCCGCCGATTAAAACTTTTTTTAATACGTCGGTACGCCTCATGGTCATATAGTTCAGGTAATTACCCGACCATTCATGGTTGCCGACCCCGGTATCATCATCATCAGCGGCAAGCACTTTTGCAATATTATCATTAGCGTCATCCGCCTCCCCGGCAGCCCGGACACCCCATTTTCGATGATAATTACCCAGGGAATCTTTCCAGTATGTGGTGGAATCAGCAAAATCAATTTTTGCTTCAAAATACCCGCTTTTATGTGTAGTCACAGCCGCCGCCGTATCTTCACATTTTACATACCTGTAATACGAATAGGGGTCAAAATATCCGTAGTAAACCTTTTCAGCGCTATAGGCCCCGCTCCGGGTCAGTCTGTCCATACTTCCCGACGTATCACATGAGATAAGAACAGACGGCTCAACGGTCTGGGCAAGAAATGGCGTGGCCGTATTATTTTTAGGGAAATCATATGCCTGGATCGATTCCGGACTGATTCCAAACAGGACCGCGATAACCATGATCTGGAATATCATTTTTTTATTGAATATTTTGTACTGCATGGCTTTCTCCTTTGATTGACAGGTTGATGTTCTGGATACAACCGTCTGTTTTATCCGCGCCCTGAAGAAATTTCGATGACATAGCTCACATCATCGGTTTCATGATACAATTCGATCCGGGCAAAATATGGTAAAGGAAGTGAATGAATTGAACATGTTTTATTTTCACTATTGTATACGATTACGTCCCTGGATAGTAAGAGTTTTCTTTCATTTACAATGATATACGTTTTTTCTTCGGTTTTATCATAATATGTTGATTCGATGTTCCCAAAAACGGCTTCATTTTTCTCGCTATTGTACCTTACACCACTATCACTGTATGCGTAAGCTGCGAAAAAAGTCATCAAGCATATCCCGGTAAAAAAAAGTAATGTTTTTTTCATGATTTCACCTTCATGGTAGAGTTAAATGGTTTATCTCACTGCATCAATATCCGATTCCGAGATTGATCGGCACTCGGCAATTGCGGCACCCGCGTCGATTCCCGCGGTGCCGGTCGGTGTCACCCGGTATTTGGCCACCCAGTTCCCGGCAATCGATTTGCCCAGGCCGTCATACCCGGCACGATTGATCCGGGATTCACCCGCGATATTATATCTTACTCTGTTCACATCAATAAAGCCCGGTACCACTTTACTTTCCGCGTCATTTGCCAAGGCGTCAATGTTTGTAATGCTGTTTATTTTGATATATGCTTTCGTCCAGAAGGTGCCATTGAGTGTGATATTCGGGTAACTGGCTGCGACCGGCTGGACTCCTTCCCTGAGATCGTCAATCACCGGAAAGACATCGTGTGCGATCGAATCCATATGGTAAAACGCCTGTTCCGCGCATCCTTCATTTCGCGTCAGTTTTAATTCGGTTGTGGACTGCTTGATCGCGGAGACTCCAACGATCGTAATGATAATGAGTATCATCAAAACCATTACAATGATTGAGCCGTCTTCATTTTTATAAAAAGCGGGTACTGACTTCATAATTATTATCCTTTCAAATTCGATCCGCGCTGGCTTTAACGAAAGTGACAGTGTACATATTACGACGGTTCCTGTTCCAGGTAGCTGTAACATCAATAACCAGTGATGAAGCTGGTGTAGCTGCCGCGTGATCCCCTGTAACATCCCATTCTATTGAATACCTTCTTATTCCCCCAGGGAGAATGTGATTCCCTTCATCCAGTCTGGAATCGTTATAGGGCAGGCTCATCAAAAACTCGACTTGCGCGACAGTTTCAAAAAATCCCTCTGAAGCAATTCGGGCGGATGCGTTTTTATGGACGGAGTTAACTGACAGAATCGTAACGGCGAGACAGCCGACTAAAAAAATCACCAGCGCGCACATGACTTCGATCAGTGTAAAACCATGGTTGCCGGTATATTTAAATTTGTGCGGGCTGTTTTTGATCAATTTGTTCGACATATGAATCTCTCCTGTTTTTTACCCGGGCCGTCACATCCTTCGGCGTCGGTTTTGATCCGGTACATAAACGGGGTGTTGAGAACGACCCCGATGACCCGGTTTTCGAATAAGTATATATGGGTCCGCATCAGTTTATAAACGGCACATCATCCAGATTATAGCACCTTACGGTTGCTGTTCTGAGCTGGTACATAAATTCGTTGTTCAGGCTGGCATCGACCACCTGGCTTCCGGCAATATACATATTATTGTCCTCGTAATTATTGACCGAAATGGTTGACCGCGCCAGCAGCCATATACGGATCGATCGAATAAGGTCCCTCGGTATGGTGTTACCGAGAGCGGCGCCGTCAGCCGTGTTGATCACACCGTTACCGTCTGTATCATCCGCCGCGTTGATCACGCCGTCCGCGTTGGAGTCAAGATTATAATCCAGCCTTTCATCTCCGTCCGTATCCACGGCCCAGATCACAAAGGGATTTCCGCCCACATCATATGTATCCAGCTGCCCGTCATTATCCCGGTCAAAGGCAAAGGCCAATCCCATGGCCTGTATATTGTTTGCCACGGTAAATGCCGTTACATTGGTTCTTACAAGGTCGGTACCGTTTAATACATAGGAAAACGATTCCCCGATTGGATCAAGCTTCCCGTCAAACTCTCCGGTATTATCCGGAACATCATATGTGAATTCAAACGGTGAAAGGGACACCAGTGTGAACCTTCTCGACCGTGACTGGTCATATCCTGCCATTCTTAATTCTTTTTTAAGTAAAAACATGGCACCGCGCAGATTCTGCTGAATTTCGAGGACCTGGGTCTGGGCCTGGTTGGACATGGTCATAGATGAATAAACCTTGTAGAGTCCGATCGAAAAAACACTGACAATTGCTAATGCGACCATAATTTCCATGAGTGTAAAACCACATTTGTTTTGAAATTTGTATTTCATTGAGGCTCCTCTGAATCGTTAAAGAATACGAATACTGCCCACCGGTGATATATTGATTTGGGCGGTTCTTTGAGTTCCGGAAGTAATAAAGACATTTCCACCGGTCAATACATTGTTGGTCGTAACAAACAGGGTATTTGGTAAAAAATTTACCGGAGGCAAGTCTACACCGTCACCGCCGCCCTGTGTGGTATCAAGCCTTACGGTCCCGAAATCACTGAGCCGGCGTTGCACAATAATATTTTCTCCGATATCATATTGAAAATTTCTTGTAGGATTTGCTTCTTCATAAATCACATACGTAAAATTTTCTGTTCCGATGACCTGGTTAAATACAATTCCACAGCGCACATTTCGCTTTACCGCCGTAATTTTGGCAAGCTGAAAATCAGCAAGTATTTGTCTGGCTGCCTTTCCCAGTTGGGCATTTTCACGATACCTAAAAAAATTTGGAACGACAACACTGGTTAGGAGCGCAATAATCGCTATTGTAACAAGTAACTCGACTAAAGAAAATCCTGAATTCCTGCGCATTTCAAATATCTCCTGTTGTTCCTGTTATTCCTATTATTTAGTTATGTCTATTTATATTCAAAATACATGCCATTATCATGTTCACGATCGGATTTTGTTGGCAGGTTATTTGTTTCATTTTTTCTCTTTGTTTACAGTTAGTTACAATGCTTTCCATTTGATATGAATAAATTCATGCAAAACAACTGAGATGCAGTATCACGATTAGTATAAACTGTTTTTATATTGGTATTAATTTTTTTAATACCCCGCACAGTTTCCATACATGCCAAAAGACCGGCAGTCGTTTCAAAATCTTCTGTTGAGTACAGGGACGGGCAGGAATTCATTACATATTTCGAATATTGAAATGATGATCCCGGATAAAATATTGAAATTTAGGAAAAACGATTTAATCACTTCTAGTAAAAAAGTACTTTATATCCCTTGACAAGGGTACTTTTTTTCTCTATGGTGTATAAAAAAGTGTAATTGGAAAAGGCAAAATCGTTGAGAGGCGATGACGCAAAGCCACGGGTCTAGTAAATGGACAGTCAGACAGCCGGGTTGCCAGAAGAACCTACGCCTTTGGGTCGGCTGCCTGAAGGCTTTTTTATTTGAACAGGGGATTATTCATCATCGAACCCTGTCAGGAAATAAACCAAATATTCTGTTATTATAGAATTCTCCCCCGCGACTAAATTATGTACCTAAATTATGTACCCAAATTCTGTACAATGATTAAAACCTTTGCGCCAGCATCGATAAGGAACCCGTGAGGAGTCTTCGGCACCACCTGTAGTATTTTATATACTTAACATCTGTAATATCTGTAATCTCTGTAATATCTGGCATTTCAAATCGAGACATTCTTGAACTTGTGCGAGGCAAAAATTTCCAGGGGTATTGCTATGGGCAAAACAGAAATGATTTTAGATGAGGCGGCAAAAAAACTTTTCAATGAATTTGATGGCCTTGATAAATCCGATAAAAATATAGCACCGGTATATGCGTTTGACAGATTATCCAAAAGCCTGACCGAAGAGCAGAAAAAACAGGACATCTGGCGCCTGCTTCTAATTGATACCGCCCACCTGATCAGCTCCTACTTTCTGGATGTCAATTTCTTAAATGATACAGAAACAGAAAATAAAACCTTTAAACAGCTCGCCTCGATCTTTTCCAAATTGAAGGAAATGGATGGAAACGACGGCACAATCCTTATCCGTTACAGGGGGTCTCCGCGCGGAGATATTCCTGAAAAATTTGACTACGAAATTCTCTACGGGAATATACATATTGATACAGGATCGGTTCCGGCATTAATCAGGCGCCAGGGTTTCAGAATGTCCCATTTAGCTGAAAAAATGGCCAGGGCGTTCAGTATATTCGCAAACTACAGTTTTAGTAATATCCAAATCAAACTTCCTCAAAAGAATTCCAAAGAATTGAAACAGCTTCGTACCTGTCTCCATATCCTATCCAATTTCAGAAAGGCGCGGCAAACCAATTCTCCAATTGTCTTTTCCTATAACGGAAAGCAGTTCACACTCCCTGTAGTAAAAGATGAGAAAAAAAGACCGGATCCCAACCTGACCCTTATAGCAGGCCTTAGCAGTTTTAAATCCGAAACCATCCAGAATTTAGTTGATAAAGTCGACTCCTGGATGCAGCAAAAAAATAATTCAGGATCGGGTTGTAAATATTCCAGTGTCTATGACGCGATATTCGGTATCAAAATACTGAACAGGCAGCTGGTGAAACCGAATATGGAAGTAAACAATGTAAAATGGGTTTTACTAAAAAACGGTAAAAAAGAGATTACAAAAAAAAAGGCGGCTGTTTCCAGATTTGTAGTGGATCATGTAAAAGGCTCTTCTCATAAAGTTGTTAAAGTATTGAATAGTGTTTATGGGGATGATTTTAAAATAATTAATTCAGCAAGATTAGGCAGCCGGCTCCAGCTTTCATCGGATCTTCTAACAGATATTGAAAATAAGCGGGATGATCTGGACATAGAAAGCGAAGTCCTCAGCAATATCGAAACACGCCTGGACAAGGTTCGGGATGAAGTATATGACAAGATCACGATTAACAAGAACCATTCTGAACCCGTCACCGTTAGCAGGGATGGAACGGTTACTTTAAAAGCACATGATAAAATTGATCATATGGTCACATTTTACAAGGGCCGTTCGATCACAAGACAAAAAATGAAGGTAATGGCGTTTCAGCCGATACATTTTGATAAAAGCGATTACAGCATAATCGCGAAGGATTTTAATATCTCCATTGTAAAAGCAAAAGACCTTGTCGGAATCCTTAAAAATTGTTTCCATCGGAACGGCAGGTTCAGCAAAAGCGCATTTTTAAATTATATTCCGCAATTCGTAAAATATGAAAAAAAGATATTTGAATTTCTCTGGCATCATCTTAAAGACTCGGTATTCAAGGAGGATCGAATTCCTTTTTTAAATTCTCTCCAGATCCTGGCCGCAAAGATGAAGCAGCCAAAACGTGCGTTTAAAATACTGCTTGCCGACTTTTGCGAAAACCCTTCAAAATTATACTTTTCGGACAACAAAGCCATCATGCTCGCGAACCTTGTTGTACACGGGTATGATAAAGAACTTGCTGATATTGAGATCACTCCTGAAGACATTCTTCTTAATCCAAATGCATCAAATAGCGGAATCGTGGGTTATGCGTCCTGGCGTATCGATAAAGATCAGGATAAAATTTTTGAAAAAACAAAGACAATCCACTCCAATCTGCGTGAAGCTCTTGAACCAAAAAAAAAGGGCCCCCTGGAAATATCCGCCAGGCACCTTTTGGCACTCGAAAGAGAATTGTATATATTCCTCTCTCTTACCGAATGCGTCACGGGAAAAATCCTGCTTCGAAGCGCTGTAACTGAATACGGCAACCCCAAAGCGGAAATTTACTCATCAATGAAAACACCGATCCATTTATCAGCGATCCTTCAGAACTTGCGGGTTATTATTCGCGGGATTGGGTGCATCGGGGGAATTGATGACATTCATGGTTTGCATGAAGTAAAAAAAAATAAAAACAAATTCATGGATATTGTCATTGCCAGGCAGCATAAAAATCATGTAAAAATGATCGGAGAATGGATTGATGAAGCTGTGGATTCAATTCGTTCCCGGGTGTAATCTCACCAGATATAGATATAAACTGTTCTATTGTTACAATGGAATCAATTCAGCTGCCGCGGGCATAATCGACCGCATTCTTAAGCAGGCGGATGCCTATGGTCTGCCCTTTCTCCGCTTTATTGGCTGATCTTTTCTGCTTCTCACGCCTACGATTCCAGTTCGGGTGGTTGGTAGGATGGTTATATGCTTCAGGGTGCGGCATCAAACCAAAAACACGCCCGGAAGGATCACATATCCCGGCAATATCCCGGATCGAGCCATTTGGATTGAACGGGAACCTGCCATTGGCCGGTTCACCGTCCGGTCCGGCATACTGGATCACGACCTGGTTATGATCAAACAGCTGCTGAATCACAGATTCGTCTGAAACTAACTTCCCTTCCCCGTGCCGCACGGGAAACTCCAGCCGATCAATCCCTCGGGTAAAAATACAGGGGGATTTTGCATTGACTTTCATGGACACCCAGTCGTTTCTGAAATTTCCGCAGTCATTATAGGTGACGGCCACTGACCGGGCCCGGTAATCATTGTTTAAACCCGGCAGAAGTCCCAGGTTGACAAGCGCTTGAAAACCATTACAAATCCCTATGATCAGTTTCCCCTTTTCCACAAAATCAAGGATTTTATCACCGATGTTTGTTTTCATCCGAACGGCCTGGATAACCCCGGCACCATGGTCATCTCCCCAGCTGAATCCTCCGCCGAAAACCATAATGTGATAATCTTCAAGCCCCACAGATCCGTCAATCAGCGAATTGATATGCACCCTGTCGGAAGTTGCACCGGCCATCTCAAACGCATAAGCGGTTTCATAATCACAATTCAACCCATACCCGGCCAACACCAGCACCCGTACCTGACTCATGTTTTTTTCTCCCGTGTTAATCAATTATCTAAATCAAATCCCCGAAAGGCCTTTTCCACGCTTCCTTAAGGTCCTTCACAGAGATCGAGACCAGATTCTCACCGTCAATTCCGTTTATGATTACATCCGATCCGGCTTCCACGGTACCGACGCATGCGAGTACCTGACCGTCCATGACTTTTTCAAAATCGTTTCTGTTTTCGGGATCAATGGTTACAATAAAACGACCGGCGGATTCGGAAAAGAGTATGGTATCATTTCTATCAACTCCATCCACAGGCACCCCGGCAAGATCCACACTCATCCCCAGCTCTCCGCCCATGGCAACCATTGCCAGATGAATGCCCAGTCCCCCGCGATATATCCCGTGTACTGAAGCAGCCAGTTCACGTTCTATCGCGACCGCCAGTGCGCGGTACCGCTTCATAAATACTTCAGGATGAACCCTGGGCACATTGAGCCCTGTATAACCGAAACGGTTGTAATACTCGGATCCACCCAGTTCATCGACGGTGGCACCTAAAACATAGATAAGATCACCTGGAATTTTACTGTCCATGGTAACGCATTTATTAATAGCGTTCACGATTCCGGTAGTGGTAAACTGAAGTGTTTCAGGAGCTGATACCTTATGCACCTCACCGTAACTGCCCTTCAGGTGCCCGTCCACATACATGCTGTCTTTGCCGGATAAAAGCGGTATTTGATATGCGATGCACATGTCACGAAGCGCGCGGCAGGAACGTACAAGCTGTGCCGCTTTGAATTTTCCATCCGGATTGTCCTTCGGATGATACTGAATGCTGGGCCAGCAAAAGTTATCCACACCGCCGATCTGTTCCGGGTCAACGCCCACCGCGATAAGCCTTCGAACTGCCTCATCAATACAGTAGGCCGTCATGTGATACGCGTCTATGGCTGAATATGAAGGCTGCAATGCCTGGGTTATGGCAAGCCCCTTTTCCAGGTGAAGTACCGGCCTGATCACACCCGCGTCACTGTTTACATCCCTTTTGGCGCCGACCAGGGGTTTAATAACACTGGTACCCTGTACTTCATGATCATACTGCCGGCAGATCCATTCTTTTGAACACATATTCGGCCGTGCAAGCATGTCCAAAAAAAGAGTATGATAGTCCGATGGCTCTTTTAATACCGGTTCGTGCAGGCCGCGCTTTTCAGGCGGCTGCCATACGGCTTCAAATTCCCACTGCGGAAAACCGGCAGTTAAAAGATCAATGTCCACATACGCGCAGGTTTTACCATCATAAGTAATATGCAATTTTCCTGAATCGGTATACGTCCCGATTACCGTGCTTTCAACAGCGTGCTTTTCTGACAGTTTAAGGAATCGCTCCAGGTCATCGGGTCTGACAGATACCGTCATCCGTTCCTGGGATTCAGACACCCATATCTCCCACTGGTCAAGACCGTCGTACTTCAGCGGTACTTTGTCCAGCTCAATTTCACAGCCATTGGAAAATCGGGCGGATTCACCCACGGATGAAGAAAGCCCGCCGCCGCCGTTATCCGTGATAAACTGTATCAGTCCCATGTCACGGGCTTCGAGAAGAAAATCATGCATCTTCTTCTGAGTGTAAGGATCACCGATCTGGACATGCCCCGCGGGCGTATTCGCGGAAAAAGTTTCTGATGACGCGGTGACACCGTGAATCCCATCTTTTCCCACCCGGCCGCCGCACATGATCACAAGTTCTCCGGGTGATGTCTTTTTTAACTCGGATGGTTCACCATTTATTTTTGCCGGCATAATTCCGACCGCTGTAACAAAAACAAGGCATTTCCCCAGATAGCCCGGATCAAACATAACCTGTCCATATGTGGTTGGAATCCCGCTCTTGTTGCCTCCGTCTCGCACACCTTCTATCACACCGTCCAAAAGCCTCCTTGGGTGAAGATGGGGTTTTAACTCACCCTCATAGTCCCGGGGCCCCACACAGTAGCCGTAACTGCCCATGATCAGCTTTGATCCCTTCCCTGTCCCCATAGGATCCCGGTAAACACCCACAATACCTGTAACCGCGCCCCCGTATGCTTCCATATTGGATGGAGAATTATGGGTCTCCCCGGTAATCACATAGTAATGATCCTGATCAAACCGCCCGGCGCCCGCATTGTCCCACAGCACAGATACGACCCAGTCTTTTTTCTCTTTCAGTTCCAGTGTGGGCTCCTCGATGCAGGTCTTGAACAGGCTGTTAATCTCCTCGGTTTTCCCCGACTCAAGGTCATGATACCTGAATAATCCCTGGAAAGAATTGTGATTGCAATGGTCGCTTCTTCCCTGTGATATATATTCAATCTCAATGTCCGTTGGGTCTGAAAGACTCACACGCTCTCTTTCTTTTTTTACTCTACTGTCCAGAAAGTATTCCCGGATCACCGGAATATCATTGGGATTCAGGGCCAGGTTTCGCTCATCACTGACCTTTTGCAGTGACGCGTCACTGTCAACCGGTATTGTGGTAACCGTCGGAACATGATTCAGCTTGACTTTCGGGATAATAAAACCAATTCCCATCGAGGGATCCCACCGGTCTTTTGAAAATATCTTTTTCTGCTGGATGATATCATTGGCCAGAAGTTCTCCGGCAACCGTATTGATGTCATTCTCGGTCAGGTTATCACCTGTAATGCAATACCGTTTGGATGTATAGATGGCTTCATCTTTTTTAAATTTTATTCCCAAACTATCTTCCGCTGCTTCCACAGCGGTACTCCCGGGATTGTCTTTCACGCCCGGTCTGAAACCCACCCAGATAATCCAGTCTGATTCAACCGCCAGGGGTTCGTAGGATGACATTTGGATCACCGGATTTGTAAAGATGTCTTCCTGAAGAATCTTCAGGTGCTCATTTGTAAGATCCGCATCCATGGTGAGTATATTGATTGTCCGAACCCTGCTGAGTTCAATCCCGAAATAATTTTTAGCCTTCTTTCGCAGCCCTTCGCCTTCAGCATCAAAAAGATCCGGTCTAAGGGCCGTCTCGAGTCTGTGTGGCATAATAAGATATTTCCTTTTCCAATTAACCCTTAATTAAATAGAACCCTTGTGATATCATTATAAAACACGAAAACCATTAATAGTATCAGTATAAATAATCCTGCCGTCTGAGCGATTTCACGTACTTTTAAATTGGCCGGCCGTCCCGTCACCAGTTCAATAAAAAAGAACAGCAAGTGGCCCCCATCCAGGACCGGAATCGGCAATATATTGAAAAAAGCAAGCACCAGGCTTAAATAGCCGATAAATCGAATCAGAACGCCGGGGCCTTTTTTCGCCGCGTCACCTGCCATTTGTGCGATCAGTATCGGACCGCCCACTGATTTTGCTGATTCAGTGCCGTTGATTATCCTCATCGTTCCAATGACTGTCAGCTTAATCATTTTGAAGGAAAACAAAAAACCTTCCGAAAAGGCCTGGATCGGGTTTAGCTTTTTTTCATAGCCTTTATCTCCATCTGCTCTGATTCCGATTTGATATCTTTTGACTTCAATACCAAAATATTTTTCAAAAGAAAGTTTTGGTTTTATGTTGTAAATATTTTCAGTTCCGTCACGGAGTACGGTAATCACAAGTTCTCTGCCGTCACTCGAATTGATTTTATAGACCATATCATCCCAAAATTCGATCGGTGTCTGATCAATTGCGACAATCAGGTCCCCCTTTTTAAGTCCGGCTTTTTGAGCAGGCATGTTTTCAACCGCAGAGCCTACATAGGGTTTCAGAATAAAAACGCCATGGATTTGAAAAAATGCAAAGAATATCATGACAGCCAGAAAAAAATTAAAAACAGGGCCCGCTGCCACAATTGCAATCCGTTTCAATACATGTTTATGGGTAAACGACAGGGGTATCTGTTCAGGTTCGATTTCAGAATCGGGCTCTTCACCGACCATCTTTACATATCCCCCAAGGGGTATGGCTGATATCCGGTAATCTGTGATTCCGACCTTCCACCCGAACAGCCTGGGTCCGAAACCCAGGGAAAATTTTTCGACCCCGACACCAAAAAGACGGGCAACAAGAAAATGTCCCAGTTCATGGAAGAAAATGAGAACACCAAGTACAATAATTAATGCGTATATATTTGTTATCATAATTTATCGTTTTCCCCAAGTTAAACCCGGCCTACCCGTTTTTCAGCGGTTCCCCGGGCCCATCTGTCAGCATCAATGATATCCTCCAGATCCGGATCGTTTACCACGTGATGCGTGTCCATGGTTTCACGTATAATTACAGGGATCTGTTGAAATGTAACTTTTTGATCCAAAAATCCCTTTACAGCGATTTCATTTGCCGCGTTTAAAACAGCGGGCAGCGTTTTTCCTACTTCTATTGCCTGAAAAGCCAGGGCAAGACAAGGAAATTTTTCAAAATCCGGTGCCTGGAAGGTTAATGCACCGATTTCCGCAAAATCGGGTGCCGGCTGTTTCAGGGGGAGACGCCTGGGATAGGACAGGGCGTAAGCGATCGCCCCTTTCATGTCCGGTACGCCCATCTGCGCGATAACCGCCCCATCCTGGAATGCAACCATCGAATGAACAATACTCTGAGGATGAATCACAACCTTGATCATGGAATGCGAAACATTGAAAAGCCACCTGGCCTCGATCACCTCAAGTCCCTTATTCATCAGTGTGGCCGAATCGATTGTGATCTTCTTTCCCATATCCCATGTGGGATGCTTCAAGGCGTCATCCGGGCTGATGTTAACAAAATCATTTTTGGGCCGATTAAGAAAAGGCCCCCCTGAGGCGGTCAGCAGTATACTGTCCAGTTCACCGATACGGCTGCCGGAAAGGCATTGAAATATCGCGCTGTGTTCACTGTCAACCGGCAGGATTCTTACGCCTTTCTCCGCTGCCTTTTTGATGACAATCTCCCCGGCCATGACAAGTGTCTCCTTGTTTGCCAGGGCAATTTCCTTTCCCGCGTCAATCGCGGCCAGTGTCGGTAATAAGCCGGCGGATCCGACAACCGCGGTAAGGACCATATCGACTGAATCCAATATTGCGGCTTCCCGGTAACCCTCTTCTCCGTGCATGATTTCAATACGCAGGGCCTTTGGCAGTAATGATTTTAAATCCGAAGCCATCCCCCCGTTATACACAACCGCAAGTTCCGGCTTGAATTGTTCAATCTGTTTCGCCATCAGGGAAATATTGTTTTTTGCCGCGAGAGCCTTTACGGAAAACAAGCCCGGAAACTGTTCAACGATCTTTAACGTACTGGTCCCAATGGACCCGGTTGAACCTAATATGGAGAGATTTTTCATTTTAAAAAATATACTCTTTAAAAAAATACGCGATGGGAGCGGCAAACAGCAGGGCATCCACGCGGTCCAAAAAGCCCCCGTGACCCGGAAGCAGCCCGCCGGAGTCTTTTACTTTTGAAGATCGTTTCAGTTCCGATTCAAAAAGATCGCCCGCCTGCCCCGCGATCCCAATGATGATAAAAAATGGAATACATATGATCCATGACAGGTTCGGTAGAAAAAAATATTTAATCAGCGAACCGACGATCACGTTCGCGGCAAGTCCGCCCAATGAGCCCTCAACCGTTTTCCCTGGACTCACCGATGGACACAGTTTATGTTTCCCCATATATGAGCCCACATAAAACGCGCTGGTATCTCCGGAAAAAACAATACACAATAAAAAAAACACCCATGGCATACCGTCTGTTCCATTGCGGATCAGTACAAGAAAACAGGCCAAAATCGGAATATAAATCACTCCCTGAATCTGTTTTTTTACCGATTCAAGAACCATCGGATCGTTTTTATATTGAAATATGGATAAAAACCCCACGAAAACAAGGTTGAACGCAAGAATGACCACAATAAGCGGAAGGGCGCCGTAATAAGATGACAGGATCACCAAAAGTCCCGCAATCATAGCAGTTAGCGATATGATTGAAAACGTTTTACCTTCTGAATCCGAAACAATACGACAATATTCCCACAGGGAGAGCAAAACAACAATGGCAACCAGTGCGGTAAAAAAAATACCCCCCCTGGTGATTGAAAAAATAAGGATAGGCAGCGCGGCCAGTCCGGTAATCCAGCGTTTTAAATGCATGATTTTAAGGTCCGTTTTAATATGGTGTTCGTCCGGATTTTTTTGTAATGATCAAACCTTTGATCCTGGATATTAAATATTTTTTTGTGGAGCGTAGCGACATCATTATTCGACGTTCGATGTTGGACGTTCGACGTTCGATGTTCATCTTTCTCAGTCGATCCTGTGTCAGGTGTTCACCTTTCCGAACCTGCGGTCACGTTTTTGGTATTCTTTTAGAATACCAATGAATTCATCCTTTCCAAAATCGGGCCACAGGGTATCCGTGACATAAATTTCAGAATACGCGATCTGCCAGAGTAAAAAATTACTGATTCTCATTTCACCGCTTGTACGGATCAGCAGGTCAGGGTCCGGGATATCCCTGGTATAAAGATTATCGGCCACCATATTTTCGGTTATGGAAATGGGATCAATCAAACCCTTTTTTGCTTTTTCAGCCAGCATCCGGACCATTCTGACTATTTCAGCACGGCTCCCATAACTCAATGCAAGGTTCAGGCGCAACCCATTGTTGTCTTTTGTCAGGTCCATTATGCTTTGGACAAGAGTCTGAACTTTCTCAGGCAGACGTTCGATCTGGCCGATCATACTGAGCCTGATACTGTTTTCCATCATGTTTTTCTGTTCGGATTTGAGAAATTTAATCAGGAGGGACATCAGGGCTTCAACTTCCGCCCGGGGCCGCTGCCAGTTCTCCGTGGAAAAAGCATAGAGGGTTAGATTGGATATGCCGATTTCCCGGCTGGTTTCAATAATGGCGCGTACCGCGTCCGCGCCTTTTTCGTGACCATTGATTCGATTCATTAACCGCTTTTTTGCCCAGCGGCCATTGCCGTCCATAATAATGGCCACATGTGAAGGCAGTTTTTCTTTAGATAGTCCTGAATACAGCTGTGAAGATTGGCTAGAATTCAAGGATCTCTTTCTCTTTCGAGTGTGTTATCTCATCAATATTTTTTATAAAGTCATCTGTAATTTTCTGAACCTGGTCCTGGGCTTTGAACGCGTCATCTTCGGATATGTCACCATCCTTTTTCAGACCTTTTAAAAGTTCATTTGAATCCCGCCTGATATTTCGTACGGCAACCTTATGGTCTTCACTGATCTTGCTGATAACCTTAACAAGTTCCTTTCGCCGTTCTTCCGTAAGGGCCGGGATCGCAATCCGTATGATTTTACCATCATTGGAAGGAGTCAGGCCAAGGTCGGATTTTAATATTGCTTTTTCAATGTCCTTGATTACGGATACATCCCAGGGCTGGATCGTAATCAAACGGCTTTCCGGAACAGAAAGAGATGCTGTTTGATTAAGAGGAGTGGGCGTACCGTAATAATCGACCCTGATCCCGTCTAATAACGCGACAGACGCCCGGCCGGTTCTGACTCTTTTAAACTCATTTTCCAGAGAAGTAATAGACTTCCGCATGCTTTCCCTGGTATCCTCATAGATTTCATCGATCATGACAATTCACCTTTTTGGGTTACATGTTTGATAATTAATTACTTATCCTCGTCCCGATATATTCACCGCATACTACTTTTTTGATATTTCCGTTATTTTTAAGATTAAAAACAATCAGGGGCAAGTGGTTGTCCATGGCCAGGGAAATCGCGGTCATGTCCATGACTTTAAGCTGTCTTTCCAGCACTTCCATGTAACTGACACTTTTTATGAATTTTGCGTCCGGATTTTTAACCGGATCCGAATCATAAACCCCGTCAACTTTCGTTGCTTTTAAAAGTATCTCTGCGTGTATCTCCTGGGCTCTTAAAACCGCGGCTGTATCTGTTGTGAAATAGGGGTTCCCCGTGCCCGCTCCGAAAATGACCACCCTCCCCTTTTCAAGGTGACGGACAGCCCTGCGAAGGATATAGGGTTCCGCCACTTCATGCATGGTAATTGCTGTCTGCGTGCGCGTCTGTATCCCTTTCTTTTCCAGGGCATCCTGAAGAGCAAGACTGTTGATCACGGTCGCGAGCATCCCCATGTGATCAGCCGAAGCCCGATCCATTCCAAATGAACTCGCGGCAACTCCCCTGAATATATTTCCCCCGCCGACAACAATCGCAAGTTCCACTCCCAGCTTTGAAACCATACGGATCTCTTCGGCAACGGATTGAATCATTTCCGGGCTGATACCAAATTCCTGGTTACCCATCAATGCTTCACCGCTCAACTTCAAAAGAACTCTTTTGAATTCAGGCTTTGGCATACTATTCGGTTTCCCCGATCTGGTATCGGACAAAACGCCTGATCACAATGTTTTCACCGATTTTCGCAATCAGTTCATTTAAGAGGTCATTTATCACTATATCCGGGTTCTTAACATAAGGCTGATTCAACAGGCAGTTTTCTTTGATGAATTTACTGAGTTTCCCTTCAACAATCTTATCGACAATATTCTCAGGTTTCCCGGTTTCCAGACCCTGGGCACGATAAATTTCTTTTTCTTTGTTAATGACTTCCTCGGGTATATCTTCAGATTTTATTCCCAATGGATTGGTAGCAGCGATATGCATGGAAATATTTTTGGAAAATTCCTTAAAATCATCATTCTTTGCGACAAAATCTGTTTCACAGTTGATTTCAACAAGAACACCGAGTTTCCCGCCCATATGTATATATGACTGGATCACCCCTTCAGTCATCGCTCTTCCGGCCCTTTTGCTCGCTGTCGCCAGACCTTTTTTCCTCAAAAAATCGATCGCTTTATCGATATCAGCCTCGCATTCACGAAGGGCTTCTTTGCAATCCATAATTCCGGAACCTGTCTTTTCCCGGAGTTGTTTAACCATTGATGCACTGATTGTTTCCATCACTTTTCTCCTGTCTCTTCTGAATCGGCAGCTTCTTCTGTAACTTCTTTCTGATCTTCCGCGTCTTTGGCTTTAACCGCGCTTCCTTTAATGATTTCAACCACAGGACCATTGGTTCCGTCTGATATCACTTTTCTTTCACCGGGTTTTACATCCACGCCGGCTGCCGAAATCTCTACTTCCTCTTCATCCGATTTATCGGCGTCAGCACGCTGTTGTTCAGCCAGACGTTCTTTCCCTTCGATACAGGCATCCGCGATTTTAGCGGAAATCAGTCGAATGGCACGAATGGCATCATCATTTCCCGGGATAATATAATCCACATCATCCGGGTCACAATTGGTATCAACAATACCCACAATCGGTATATTCAGGCGCCTGCTTTCCCTCACCGCGATCGCTTCATTTTTCGGATCAACAACAAAAACAGCACCGGGAAGACCATTCATTGATCGGATTCCACCAAGGTTATTATCCAGTTTAACCCGCTCTTTTTCAAGCTTCAGCCTTTCTTTCTTTGGGAACATATTAATCGAACCGTCGTTCTGGATTTCATTAAGATAATTCAAACGATCAATACTCTTCTTAATGGTTTGAAAATTAGTCATCATTCCGCCGAGCCACCTGTTATGAACATAGAACATCTCACACCGGTTGGATTCCTCGTAAATGGAGTCACGGGCTTGTTTTTTTGTGCCGACAAAAAGAACCGATTTACCGTTCGCGACAGTATCGGTTATAAAATCATAGGCGGTTTTAAACATTCGAACCGTCCGCTGAAGATCGATAATATAAATCCCGTTTCTGGCCCCGAAAATATAGGGTTTCATTTTTGGATTCCTTCGTTTGGTCTGGTGCCCGAAATGTACCCTGGCCTCGAGGAGTTCTTTCATTTTTACATAAGCCATTTTTTTCTCCCTTTACTGTATGGTTTTTTTCTTTCGCCTTTTTCACCCTTGTTTCCGACTTTATTTCAGGGCAGCTCAAATGCCCTGCCAAAGCACCTGGAAAAAAGTCCAAAGGCGTGTGATTTGGTGTCTGCAGCCTTCCAGATTAAATTCAGAAGCAGCATACACAAACAATTAGTAAAAATCCGGGTCCAAAGGGCACGGCTTTGACTTGTCAGCCATAGCTTTAGCGGCGGTGGATCACCCCTCTAAGGGGATTTAACAAGTGCCTAAAGTGCGCTAAAGTGACTAAAATGCCTAAAGTTAATGAATCCTG
>JAUVGT010000442.1 GCA_030593645.1 Deltaproteobacteria bacterium | reverse complement strand
CCATATTGCGCTGCCCGGCGTCTTTGAGTGCGAGATGAGTTCCTAAAAGTGCCATCCGTGAAAAATGATCGATTCTTCGCAGAGATCGGGTCGGTAAAAAAGACTCAATTTGCGCTGTATCCGCAGTAAATACAGGTATCGGTTCCGCATTCTCAGACAGTTCCACGGGGACACAAACCGGGTCGCTTTTTCTATTTTTTATCGTGTTTTCGAAATCGTCTAAACCGCACCCAAAACCACCCACCACACCGATACCCTGAATTGCAAACTTCATTTTTTACACCTGGATTTCAAAAGATTATTCCCTTTACATCGATACGTCATAATACTTGGTAAATTCTATAGTGGAATTCATACCATAAAAATGAATAAAATAACAGATGATACCCCATGAACCGTCGGGTCTCGGGCATATGATTATTATAATTTTAAATATTCGTTTTTATGAGTTTTTTCTTACATTTGTTTAATATCATACCATCAGAAAACATAGAATTATTGTTGATTTATAGATATAATTATGATTTATTTAATAATTTGGTTAACCTGAACTGATCTGAGGCGACGTTTAACCAGCAATGGGCTAAGATAATAATCTAATATATTGAAAAGAAACTATTCTGGATTAAAATGAAAAAAGTTTTAGTGGTCTACTATTCTCAATCAGGCCAATTAAAAGACATTATTGATTCGACTCTGGCACCCTTAAAAGAAACAGATCATGTGTCTATTGAGTATGAAGAAATAAAACCCAAAAAACCCTATCCTTACCCCTGGAAAACAACATTTGAATTCTGCAATTCATTCCCTGAATCAATCACTGAAACGCCCTGTGAACTGGAACCTTTCAATTTTGATCCCAATGGGGATTATGACCTTATTATCATCGCTTATACAATCTGGTACCTGGTTCCATCGATACCGATTACATCTTTTCTAAAATCCCCCGAAGCCCGGAAATTGATTAAAAATAAACCGGTGGTAACCATTATAGGCTGTCGAAATATGTGGCTGCTTGCCCAGGAAAGGGTAAAGGAACAAGTCTATCACATGGGTGGAAGGATCGCCGGTAATATCGTATTGGCGGACCGGGCATACAATCTCATCGGCATTTTTACCATATGGTACTGGCTGGTCACCGGGAAAAAGGAAAGACTCCTTAAAATATTTCCGAAACCGGGTGTTTCAGATAAAGATATTAAAGCGGCTGCACGTTTTGGAAAACCACTCCTTGAATCTCTTAAGAAAAAAGAATTCAATCTGGACCAGTCCGCCCTGAATAAAATGGGAGCCGCAAAAGTATATCCGACATTTATTATATTTGAAAACAGGATGATTAGAATCTTTAGAATATGGTCAAAATTCATCCTGGCAAAAGGAGGACCGGATAATCCGAATCGAAAATTTCGGGTACGAATGTTCTTATATTACCTGTTGACAGCAATTTTTATCCTCGCACCATTAGCGGCTGTTTTATCCATCATTATCCGATTAATAAAAAAGAAAAAACTGCTTGAAAAAGTGGCATACTACTCTCAAAATTCTTTTAAAAATAATTAAGGGGAACCAACTACAGCCATGGACGTATTTATTAATGATATTTCAAAATTTCTTCCAAATAAACCGGTGAACAATGAAGAAATTGAAGATGTTCTCGGCAGAATAAACAATATATCATCCAGAGCCAAACGGATTGTTCTTAGAAATAATAAAATCAAAACCCGATATTATGCCATCGATTCATCAACACAACGATTGACCCACAGCAATGCTCAGCTTACCGCCGAAGCGGTTCGGGGATTAAAACCCTTTGGAAATTTCAGCCCGGATGATATTGAATGTATTGTCTGCGGAACCTCGACACCGGATCTCCTGCTCCCCGGTCATTCACTCATGGTGCTTGGGGAACTCGGTATTACTGCGTGTGATGCCGTAAGCACCTCAGGGATATGTATTTCCGGAATGACCGCATTAAAATACGGCTACTTGAACATTGCGGCCGGTGACAGCATGAACGCCGTTACCACGGGGACTGAACTGGCCTCATCCTTTTTCAGAGCGAATTTTTTTACCCCCCAGCCGAATGTTGATGATCACATCGATAAAAAACCGTTACTTGCCTTTGACGCGGACTTTCTGCGATGGATGCTTTCAGATGGAGCTGGCGCTGTTTATATGTCAAATAAAAAAAATGAAACCAGTATCTCATTTAAAATCGACTGGATTGATAATATATCTTATGCGGGAACGTTAGAAACCTGTATGTATGCGGGCGGATCAAAAAATGAAGATTGCAGCGTTTCGGGATGGAGAGACACCGAATCGATCGATAAAAACACCAAGCAGTTTGTTCTCTCGGTTCGCCAGGATATCAGACTTCTCGAAAGAGAATTGCTGGATTCTTTTGACCGGGCACTTGAAAGAATAATAAGTAAATATAATCTTGATCCAGACAATATCGACTGGTTCCTCCCCCACTATTCATCAGCTTATTTCAAACCTAAATTTTATGACCACATGAAAAATATGGATTTTGAAATACCCTTTGAAAAGTGGTTCACCAACCTGTCATCGACCGGAAATACCGGGAGCGCTGCTATTTATATTATCATGGAAGAACTCTTTAAATCAGGAAGACTTGAAAAAGGTCAGAAACTGCTCTGTTTTATCCCTGAAAGTGGTCGTTTTTCACACTGTTTCATGATGCTGACGGTTGTATAGTCGTTCTGAAACTCTATAGTTTCAAATCAATTCTGACGGTTTCGTAAAAAGTCCAACTTCTGCGTTGTGCTGCATTTCGCAATCATTCAACGTACGATAAGTACGCTTCATGATTACGAAATTTGCACGCCTTGAATTTGAACTTTTTACAAAACCGTCTAATTCGGACTTTTT
>JAUVGT010000123.1 GCA_030593645.1 Deltaproteobacteria bacterium | reverse complement strand
TGTGCGTTCATTTTCACCCAGGATACCAAGGGAAAGACAGATAATGGTCCATAAGTGAACCGAATGATATTTCCCATCAAAATGTTCTTTTAAATCATGGATCTGAGAGTGGCAGTTATGACAAGGTGTAATACAATAATCAGCCCCTGTCTCCATAATCTGTTCAAATTTTCTTTGCCCATAATGTCTGCGGGCCTCAGGCAACCCGGATTGCAGGAACCCGCCGCCGCCGCCGCAGCAAAAATTATTGGATTTATTGGGTGTCATATCAATAAAGTTCTCCTCACCCACCAGCGATTTTACGACAAATCTCATATCCTCAGCGATCGGATCGCCCAGTGATTTTCTAACAAGCTGACATGGATCCTGCAATGTAAATTTTGCTTTGATATCTTTATTCCAGTCGGAATTTACCTTCAACTTTCCTTCCCTGATCCATTGAGCGTAAAACTCAATAATACTTCTTTTCTCAAAACTATGCTCGATTTTAAATTTATCCAGTCCGACCCGGACTGAGAAAAATTCATGCCCTCACTCCGTATTCAGCCAAACCTTGCATTCAAGTTCCTCCACGGCTTTGGCTTTAATCCTCACATTCTTTTCCCAGTTTTCATTATCCGCGCAAAAAAGGCAGTAGTTCTCTGCCGCCCATCCCTTGGAACCGTATGTCCAGTCCGCGCTAACCAGATTAAGAATTTTCCATAGGGGAACCATTTCATCCGGCTCAGTCACTGGTTCACGCGAGTTTTGATTCAAAAAAAACTCCGCCCCCTTTTTGTCCATCGGAACCTGGATATTCTCAAAACCCGGTTGTGTTTCCCTGACTTCTTCCGCGACATCTTCGACAACGAACTTCCAGTCTTCCACCGTAGCACCCATGGCACTGCACGTCTCATTTTTAAAAGCCATTTCACAGGAATCCCGGATACCTTTTGGCTGTTTTTCCTTTGGCCAGTTGCTCCTGACATTGAATACCAGCTGAGGGATATTGATTTTCATGGGACACGCGTGCATACAGCGCATACACATGGTACACATCCAGGCCCAGTCTGAATTTAATACTTCATCATCCAGTCCAAGAGCGGCCATGCGCAGGAATTTTCTGGGATCCATATCTTCCAGACCGGTAGCCGGGCAGCCGGATGCGCATAGCCCGCATGTCAGGCAGAGGTTCAGATTTCCCCCGTCCGGCAGCAATGCCATGACTTTGTCTTTAAATGTGCTTGATTTCTTTTTCTTTAATTCTATGACCTCAGTTGACATCATTTCCTCTCCTTTTGAAGATTATCCTTATCCTGCAATTCCCCGGGGATTAAAACGCATCCATCCGCCGTCGACAAAGCTACGCCCCGACAAGCGTTCATCTGTTTTTGGTCCCCGGCTCTATCATCCCAACCCCAATAAACCCTTGATACTGTCTGTGATTTGCTCAGCAGAAGCTGGTTTTGCGATATAATCATCCGCCTCGGTACTCATACCATCGGCATGTGAATACCGGGTTGAAGTTACATGCGATGCAACGGCGGTCAAAAGTAAGATGGGAATATTGGAATACTTCTCATCTTCTTTCAACTCCTTGCATACTTCATATCCGTCCTTTTCCGGCATCATTACATCCAGCACGATGGCATCCGGAGGATTCGCCTGAACCTTTTCGATACCCTCCACGCCGTCATAGGCGACATCAACCTCAAAACCTTCCTTTTCAAGGTTTCCCTGGACAATGGAAGCAAAATCCGGTTCATCATCCACGACCAATATTCTTTTTTTCTCACTCATTATTACCTCCTTTTCTGAAACTTAGGATAAGTACGCTTCATGATTATCAAATTTGCACCTATATTGTGATCGAGGGGAAGTTTTTTAAACCACTTCTAATCAACTTTGGGTCGTGGATACAGGCCCGATCGTTCTACAATTTCCGGTACTTTCTCCTCCCATTCGATTGCCATCACATGAAATCCGCGAACCCCTTCCACCTCTTTGAGCCTTTGTATGGCTTCAACACAAATGTTAATCCCTTCTTCCGCCTGCTTCTCCTTGGGTGTATCCGAAAGACGTTTTACGACTTCATCCGGCACATCCATTCCAGGTACGCGGTTTTTCATATAACGAGCCATTCCAGCCGATTTCATGGGTGTCATTCCTGCAAGGATACTGACTTTCTCATGGAGTCCCCTATCCACGACCTGTTTCATCCACTCTTCAAATTTATCCAGGTTATAAATGCACTGGGTTTGAATAAACTCTGCGCCCGCGGCTATTTTCTTAGCCAAACGCGGGACACGTATCTCAAAGGGATCGGCAAAAGGATTCGCGGCGGCACCCACGAACATCTCAGGCGGTCTTTTGATATCGTCACCCCCAAGAAATTTCCCTTCATCACGCATATGCCGTATGGTTTGTATCAACTGCATCGAATCCAGATCATGAACATTCTGACCCGTCGCGCAGTCTCCAAAACTCTGATGATCACCTGAAAGACAAAGGATATTGTTTATGTCAAAGGAGGCTGCTCCCAATATATCACTTTGAAGCGCTATTCTGTTCCGATCGCGTGTAACCATCTGTAACACAGGATCCAGCCCAAGCAGTTTCAAACGGATACAGGCAGCCAGGCTGCACATTCGTGTGACGGATGTCTGGTTATCAGTAATATTTACCGAGTCAACATGATCTTTAATCAATTCTGCTTTTTTAACAATGACTTCAGGATCACTTCCCCTGGGCGGACCGCATTCAGATGTCACTGCAAGATGTCCCGCGGCTAACACTTTTTCCAGTTTACTTGGTGTTTTTGGTTTCATTGCTGTACATCCTCCCTGATCACTTTTCTGGGTCCTCCTGCCCTGTCGGTAGACCAGTCTTTCAGGGGACTTATTTTTTCATAATCATCAAGTCTATCCAATGCCTTCAGACGGTCCACAATCAACTGCCAGGCACAATCAATCTCCTTGTTGATTTCACATTTCCCGTCCGTTGATCCCCCGCAAGGCCCGTTTAATACTCGTTTGGCGCAACGTGAAACCGGGCATATCGCTCCTGTACGGGCAAGAATACATTCTCCGCATCCCTGGCATCTTTCCGTCCAGAGTCCACGCTCTTCAGTGACCACCATAAAGCATGTGTTCACCCCGGGATAAACAGGCATGGAATGGTATTTTTCGGCAGTAAACTGAACCCCTACCCCGCACGCGAGAGACACCACCGCGTCATACTGATCAATCATGCTTCGAATTTCTTCAAGATATTCATGATCACACTGACGCTCCAGCGTTTTTTCATCCACCTTTACTTCTTTCCCTTCATTTAGGAAATACATTCTAAGGGCTGAAGCCAGAACCCCCACTTCTTTTTTACCACCTGCTTCGCAGACCGTAACACACTCATTACAACCCAGGATCAGAATTCGTTCGTGCTCCTTGATTTCATCTATAATCTCTTCAATCGGCTTTTTATCTGCAACAATCATAAGTTTTGACCTCCTTATCGGATAGCACTCTATTGCGGTTTTCCCGAATTAAAATAACTTCATTTTTTAAATCAAAGGCTTTTCGATCACTACTATTTCAGGCAGCCTTTTTTTTATGTTTTTTTATTGGGTTCGGCCCCAGTTTCCGAATTCGTTCATCCATTTCAACAGCATATTGCGCAAAAAGCGGGCCCTCACTGGATGAAAGATTATACATCTGAACCCTTTCCCCCCCGATTCCGATGGTATCAAGAATTTTTTGTACCTGTTCCACGCGTTTTCTCGCTCTTAAATTTCCGCTATTAAAATGACAATCACCTTCCATGCACCCAACCGCATAGGCACCGTCTGCTCCTTTTTCCAGGGCCCTTAGAAAATAAAGAACATCCACCTTCCCGGTACAAGGGACCCGTATAATCTTAATACTCGTTGGATATGCCAATCGCATTGAACCTGCCAGGTCCGCAGCAGTGTATCCTCAGAAATTACAGCAAAAAGCAATAATGGTCGGTTCAAAATCCTCAGCCATGAATCCTCCTTAAACAAAATTTATTCCTGTTTAGAATTGGTTTTAAAGTGGCTTCAAAATCTTCAATCAGTCTCAAGTTCAAGGCGGAGTGAAGATTTCAACCGCAGGAATATATGACATATTTCGAGTATTGAAATCTTTACTCCAACGCAAAAATTGAGCCTGAGAGGAGGTTTTGAAGCCACTTTTAAAGTATACCCTCCAGCAACGTTTCCACCTTAACCAGTATCTGTTCATCTTCATACCAGTTCAATTCGATTGCCTTGGCCGGGCACTCCGCGGCACAAACCCCGCAGCCGTGGCACAGTGCCATATCGATCTCGCTTACCCCATCTTCATTGATCCTGGGAACCTGGTATGGGCAGGAACGCACACATACAAGACATGCCGCGCATATATCGGTATCAACGGTGGCAGTCACCGCGGAAAGTGTCAATGTCGGTTGCGACAGGAATGTGGTCGCCCGGGAAGCCGCTGCCTGGGCCTGGGCGATCGATTCGGTCAATAATTTTGGGCTGTGCGCGGTTCCGCATACAAAAATCCCTTCCGTTGCCATATCAACCGGCCTGAGTTTGACATGAGCTTCCATGAAATACCCTTCAGCCGTACGCGCAAGTTTTACGATGGATGCCAATTCTTCGGTATCTTCAGCGATCAGGCCCGCGCTTAATACAAGCAGATCCGCGTTTACCCGAAGGCTTCTGCCCAGTACATGATCTTTAAATGTGACCGTTACTCCACTTTCAGAGGATTCAGCCACAGGCGGTTCATCCTGATCATATCTAAAAAACAGCACCCCTTTGGATCTGGCCTTCTGGTAATACTCTTCCAGGAGACCATATGTTCTGATATCACGATAAAGAATAAACACTTCTGCATCAGGATTATGTTCTTTAATATGCAGTGCATTTTTTATGGCATTCTGGCAGCATACACGAGAACAGTTTGGATTCTCCTCGTTCCTGGAGCCCACACATTGAATCATGACCACCTGTTCCAGGCCATCAGCCCCTTTATTCTTTAGATGTTCACCCAGTTCAAGCTGGGTCATCACCCGTTTATCTTCTCCATATAAGAATTCTTTGGGGCGGTATTCATGTGCCCCGGTAGCCAGAATCACCACACCGTGGTCAATTTTTCTCTCATACATTCCGGGGCCCACGATCAGTTCGGTGTTAAAATTTCCTTTGAAGCCTGAAAATCCGACGATGAGCGACTGGGTGAGTACTTCTATTTTTTCATGGGAAGTGGTTTTCTGAATTAACTCTTCCAGGTAAACCGGTACCTCAGAACCTTCAATCGTAGCGGTCAGCCGGTTGGCCAGTCCACCAAGACGCGTCTCTTTTTCAACAAGAACAACTTCAAATCCCTGGTCAGCCAACCCTATAGCCGCGTTCATCCCTGCCACCCCACCACCAATAACCAGCGCACGCTGTATCACCGGAATTCTCTCTTCAGTAAGTGCATGCAGGGTTGAAGCCCTGGCAGCAGCCATTTGAACAAGCTTCCTGGCTTTACGTGTAGCCAGGTCAGGCTCATCTGAATGAACCCATGAGCCCTGGTTCCTGATATTGGCCATTTCAAACAGGTATTTGTTCAGCCCGCATGCCTCCAGTGTATCCATGAAAATTCCTTCATGGGTCTTGGGTGTACAGGCCGCAACCACGATTCGGTTTAATTTATTTTCCTTTATGATTTTTTTCATCTGTTCCTGTGAGTCCTGGGAACAGGTGAAAAGATTCTGAGTAGCATATACGACATTGGGAAGTGTTTTCGCGTATTCTTCCACCTCCCCGACCTTTATAGTTCCCGCGATATTAATCCCGCAGTTACAGACAAAAACACCGATTCTGGGTTCCTGATCGGTCACGTCAATCTCTTCCGGAAGTTCAACACTCTTTGTTCTTGTATTTCTAACATCTGCAAGCTGTTTCCCCGCGAGACACGCCGCGGCACTCGCTTCTGTTACTGAACTTGGAATATCTTTCGGTTCCTGGAACACTCCGCATGCGTATACTCCGGGCCTGGTCGTCTCGACCGGTCTGAATGGATCGGTCAAGGCAAAATTGGTTTTATCGACGTCCACTTTTAATCGATCGGCCAGCTCTTTAGTTGATTCCGTGATCTGCAAGCCTACGGAAAGGACCACCATATCAAAAAATTCTTCCTGCAACTCTCCGGCATGGTCCGCGTACCTGATTCGAAGGTCCTTGTTTTCACCAACTTCATCTACTGTGTGAACCCGGGCTTTCACAAATCTTACACCTACTTTATCTTTCGCCCGATTATAGTATTTTTCATATTCCTTACCAAAAGTCCGCACATCCATATTGAAAATCGCGCAATCGAGTTCTTCTTTGGAATGTTCTTTCGCGATCATGGCATCCTTTACCGCGTACATACAGCATACCGAGGAACAGTATCCATTACCGCACCTGTTTGTATCCCTGGATCCCACGCACTGGAGCCAGGCAATGTTTTTCGGTTCTTTGTTATCTGAAGGCCTCGTGAGATGACCCATGGTGGGACCGGAAGCGCTGAGGATCCTTTCAAATTCAAGGCTCGTCAAAACATTTGGATTGCTGTTGTAGTGATAAAATTCTTCGAGCCCGGAAGGATCATAAGGCCTGCTCCCGGGACACAAAACAACCGATCCGACTTCCAGGATCTTTTCAGCGGGTGTCTCATCATGAACCAGGGCTTCCGCAAGACAGACCTTCACACACTGGTAACACTCACTACAGATGCCGCATTCAAGACATCTGTCTGCCTCTTTGACCGTTCGATCAGCATCATAGCCCAACTGGACTTCATTAAAACTCTTCACCCGGTCTTCTGGAGAAAGGCACGGCATCTTTTCCCTTTCAAACGTTTTGACACCATCCAGTGGAACATCCTTTACCGATACCCAGTCTTTTTCCCTGCCGGTCTTAAGATCTTCACCTTTAATAAACCGATCAATGGATACCGCCGCTTCCTTCCCGGCCCCAATGGCTTCCACCACTGTCGCCGGTCCTGATACCGCGTCTCCGCCCGCGAAAATATCCGGATCATCTGATTGAAAAGTCACCGTGTCCACATTCATCGTTCCCCAGTCGCTCAAAGTGCATTCACACTCATCGGTCAGGCATGCCCAGTCTGATTCCTGTCCGATGGCTGGAATCACCGCGTCGACTTCCATGGTAAATTCAGAACCCTCCACCGGGATTGGACGACGTCTTCCGCTCTCATCAGGTTCCCCCAGCTCCATTTTTATACATTCGATGGCTTTAACCCTGCCGTCCTCCTCAATGACACGAACCGGTGCCGTAAGGTTCATAATTTCGATACCTTCTTCCAGGCATTCTTCTATCTCTTCATCATTTGCCGGCATTTCATCACGGCCCCTCCTGTAAATCACAAAGGGTTTGGATGAACCGGTCCGAAGCGCGGTTCGAACGGAATCCATGGCCACATTTCCGCCCCCGATGACTGCCACCCGGTCTCCAAGGGAAATCCTGTTTCCCAGGTTAACTTCCCGCAAAAAATCCACTCCAGGATAAACCCCTTCCAGATTTTCTCCTTCAATTCCAAGACTCTTACATTCATGGGAACCGATTCCCATAAAAAATGATTTGTATCCTTCTTCCCTGAGTTGCGCGATGGTGATATCTTTTCCGATTTCAACCCCGGTTTTAAACTCCACTCCCAGATCTTTGATCACCTGTATTTCAGTTTCAATGATGTTCCGGGGAAGCCGGTAGGAGGGTATCCCCACGGTAAGCATTCCGCCCAGTACCGGGAGTTTTTCATAAATCGTGACCCGATAGCCTTCGATGGCAAGAAAATACGCGCATGTCAATCCGGCAGGACCCGCGCCGATAATCGCTACTTTTTCTTCCTTTTGTTCTTTCTTTTCCGGAACATAAATCGAATCGTTTTCCATGTCCCAATCACCCAGGAAACGATGAAGGTTCATAATGCCCAGGGGTTGATCGACATCTTTACGTGTACATTCACCTTCACAGGGGTGATGGCAAACCCGGCCGCAAACTCCGGGAAAAGGATGATCCGCTTTAAAAAGTTCAAGGGCTTCTTTATAATTACCCTCATGAATCAACGCGATATATCCCTGAACACTCACATGGGCCGGACAGGCTGCTTTGCATGGTGCTGTACCTTTCTTATCCACCGCAAACGCACCAGGGATGGCCTGGGCATACTGCTTATAAATCGCCTTCCGTTCAGATAAGCCCTCGTCATAATCATTTGAAACATCAATTGGACACACTTTGGTACATTCTCCGCAGCTTGTGCATTTCGCAAGATCCACATACCTTGGCTGCTGAAGAATTTTGGCGTGGAATTTCCCTGGCTCTCCTTCAAGATCAAGGAGTTCGGTATTCGTTAAAAGTTCAATATTCAGGTGCCGGCCGACCTCGACCAGTTTCGGTGAGATAATTCACATGGCACAATCATTCGTTGGAAAAGTCTTGTCCAGTTGAGACATCAACCCCCCGATCGCGGAAGATTTCTCAACAAGATAGACGTAATATCCTGAATTTGCCAAATCCAAAGCGGACTGCATACCCGCAATTCCACTGCCCAGCACCATTACTGAACCGTAATTTTCATTTCCTTTCTTTTCCGAAGGCATATTATTCTCCATTTTTAATGACTAAATTTGATGATCTCGTAAAAAATCCGTTTTCCCGTCACTCCGGCGGAGGCCGGAGTCCAGAAGTATATGAAATTACTGGCTTCCGGCCTCCGCCGGAATAACGATGAAAACGATTTTCGAACTTTTTTACGAAACCGTTAAATCTTCTCCAGTATATCAGGAAGCTTGTGTTCCCAACCTATGGTTGAAACAAGTACGCCGCTAAACCCTTTATTTTTCAAAGTATGAATCATTTCGCAGGATATCTTGACGCATTCACCCACCTTGTCCGGGGTTTTACGTAAACGTTCGATCAGGCTGTCAGGGATGTAAACATGGTCGAGATTTTGCGCAATATACCTCGCCATGCCGAGTGATTTTAAAAGCAGGACCGTGGGAATGATTTTGATTTTTTCTGTATTAATCCGTTTAAGAAACGGATCGATGACGGATAAGTCAAACAGCGGTGGTGTGATAAAAAATTCAGCTCCCGCTTCAATTTTCTTTTTCATTTCATTAACTTCTATTTCAGGTGATCTCCCCTTTGCCCCAAGATTTACCGTCGATCCGACCAGGAACTTCGGAGCACCCGCAAGTTCAATACCTGCCATATCTTTTCCATTTTGAAGCGTACCAACAACCTGCAATAATTCCAGCAGATCCAAATCATACACTGACCTCGCCTTATGATGATCTCCAATTCCCGGATCTTCCCCGGTGACGGCCATCACATTATTTACCCCGCACCCATTTGCCGCAAGCAGATCCGCCTGGAGCGCGATACGATTTCTGTCACGGCAGTTCACCTGCATAATGGTCTCCAGGCCCTCCGCCTGCAGAATCATTGCTCCGCCCAGGGAACTCATGCGCATCACAGCGTTGCTCATTTCAGGTATGATAAAAGCATCCACCATTCCCTTGACCCGTTTTGCATTCGCTATCATTGGTGAAACGTCCACTCCTTTGGGTGGTTCTATTTCAGCAAGAATGGCAAATTCACCGGCATCGAATTTATTTTTTAATTGCATTTT
The DNA here is from genome assembly GCA_030593645.1 of Deltaproteobacteria bacterium. Lineage (GTDB taxonomy): Bacteria > Desulfobacterota > Desulfobacteria > Desulfobacterales > JAUVGT01 > JAUVGT01. The sequence continues at coordinate 1,867 of JAUVGT010000123.1, read as the reverse complement.
TGTTTACATCTCCTCTTTGGAAATCGTTAACATGTAAAAACAATTTAGATATCCATTTGCACTGATATAAAAAAATGGTTCACCCCCCCTTAGAGCAACACGTGTGCCAAAAAATTTCATATCGGGATATCTGTTATATTTATTATATATTCAGTTAGTTATATTATTCCCTTAACCAAATATTCGATTTTGGGATTAAATTAGGACTGGACAAATGTGCCAAAATGGGATAGGAAGCAACTAAAGGCTCGTTATTACAAATACTTATGAATGACTATTCCAAATTGGGATAGTCTATTATGGCCTATCTTCATGGGATATGAAAATGCTTGGATATATGAATAAGGACCTGTCATGAACAACAGAATTGCGGTAATCGATGATGATCTCGATTTTCTGGAAGTATTAAAAACCAATCTATTAAAATTAGGATATAAAAACATTTTCCTTGAGGATAATCCCCTTAAGATCTCCCCGGTCTTAAAAAAGGGTGACGCATTCGATCTTGCCCTGATCGATATGAACATGCCGGAGATGAACGGTATTGAATTGCTTGAATTGATAAAATATCATTCTCCGGCCACAGAGTGTATCATGATCACCGCTGTAAACGAGGCCAGCACGGCTGTTGAGTGCATAAAAAAGGGAGCCTATGATTACCTTGTAAAACCCGTTTCAAAGAACACCCTGGCGGTTTCCATCAATCGGGCACTTGAAAGAAAAAGGCTGCTCGATATCATCGATTTAAAAAAGAAACCGACACCGCCAAAGCTGGTGTACGCGGATACGTTTAAACCGATTATCACCCAGTCACCCAAAATGTTCAGTATCTTTAAGGAAGCCGAACTGCATGCCCAGAGTGATGTGCCGATTTTAATTACAGGTGAAAGCGGAACCGGAAAAGAGCTTCTGGCCCAGGCCATTCACTGCGCCAGTCCAAGATCAAAATTCAAATTCACACCGGTGAATATGGCATCAGTTTCACCCAGCCTTTTTGAATCTGAATTTTTTGGTCACACGAGGGGGGCGTTTACAGGAGCGGAAAACGGACGCGTTGGTTACCTGGAACACACCGGTGGAGGATCGCTGTTTCTTGATGAAATCGGAACCCTTCCGATTGAGCTTCAAGGTAAACTGCTCAGGGTTCTTCAGGACGGTGAATACATCAAATTGGGGGCAAATGAACATCAAAAAGCCGATGTGCGGTTCATCGCCGCCACAAATGAAAACCTGGAACAGCTTATGAAACAAAAAATGTTTCGAAAAGATTTATACTATCGAATCAGGGGAGGCATGCTTCACCTCCCCCCCCTGAGAGAAAGAACAGAAGATATTCCCGTTTTAATAGACAACTGGTTAAAAAAATTTTGCGGTGCCCGGACGAATTGTCGGATCGATGATGAGACCATGTATATACTTATGGAATATAACTATCCGGGAAATGTACGTGAACTGAAATCGATCATACAGTCCGCCGTGAACCTGGCCCAGGGAAAATTAATCACAAAGAAGTACCTGCCGGATCAGTTGAAAAAGGTTAAATCGGCAAAACCATACCTTAACATTGAAACATCTGAATCCATAAAGCCCCTTGCTGAAATTGAAAAATCACATATTTTAAAGGCATATGGGCAGACAAACAATAATAAATCAAAAACCGCCAGGCTTCTGGAGATCGGCTTGAATACCTTGAGACGAAAATTGAAATCATACGGTGAAGAATAACTGATGGTTTCGTAAAAAGTCCGAAATAGACGGTTTCGTAAAAAGTTCAAATTCAAGGCGTGCAAATTTCGTAATCATGAAGCGTACTTATAGTACGTTGAATGATTGCGAAATGCAGCACAACGCAGAAGTTGGACTTTTT
>JAUVGT010000333.1 GCA_030593645.1 Deltaproteobacteria bacterium | reverse complement strand
ACTCTATTTGAAAAAGTCGTTAAAAACGTTCGAGACGCCTTTGGTTACGATAGTGTGATGCTTTTACTTGATGAAGAAGACGGACGTCTAAACTTACGTTCAGGTGAAGGAGATAACACTAATATCTTCAATAAAGGAATGTCCCTGCCAATAGGGGAAGGGATGATCGGCCATGCAGCGAAAACCGGCGAGATACAGATCACAGGTGATGTAAGCAAAAATCCGCATTATGTTCGCAGCGGTAATAAAGAAACAAAATCAGAACTTTCGGTTCCGATAAAAAGCGGCAGAAGGGTAATTGCGGTACTTGATTTACAAAGCAATGGAGAGAACTCTTTCGACGAAATCGATGCAATGGTGATGGAAACATTATCTGATCAAATTGCAGTGGCTATTGAAAATGCCCGATTGTATAAAGAAATCCAACAGGAACTCGCTGGCCGTAAAAGAACAGAAAAAGCCCTTCTTGAAAGTGAAGAACAATACCGGGATATTTTTAACTCAGTCGGTGACAGTCTTTTTTTATTAGATTTACAGGGAAAAATAATCGCGGCAAATAAAACCGCCTGTGAAACGTATGGATATAAGCAGGAAGAACTGATCGGTCGGTTGGCGCACACACTTGTCCATTCTCATTATCATAGAATTTTTCAATCATTTATCAAGTATACCATGAAAAAAGGCCGATCACTTGGAGAATCAATAGGAGTCAGGCAAGATGGTTCAACTTTTTACACAGAAGTACATGGCTCTGTCACACGCATAAAGGGTGAATCCCGCCTGCTTGCGGCGATAAGAGATATAACAGATCGCAAGCAGGCTGAAAAGGCGCTTCACCGCGAAAAAGAAAAATTTCAGGTAATGGTAGAAGAATTACCATTGGGAATTTCAATTATCGGTAAAGATGGCAGACTTCAATATATTAACTCCAAATTTATTGATATATTTGGCTATACAAAAGAAGAAATCCCAACAGGAAAAATGTGGTTTAAGACCGCCTTTCCCGATCCCATAAAAAGAAAGCAGGCTATAACAGCATGGATCGAAGATAAAAATAATGCTGAAACATGGGAAGCCCGTCCAAAAATCTTCAAAGTAATGGCAAAGGATAAGACCGAAAAACGGATACACTTCATACCGGTTAGCATGGAAAACGGCGACCAGTTTGTTATATATGAAGATATTACAAAACGGCAAAAGCTTGAAACCAAGCTCCAGCAGGCGCAAAAATTGGAAGCTATCGGGACACTGGCCGGAGGCATTGCCCACGATTTCAACAATCTGCTCATGGCAATACAGGGGCGGATATCGTTGATGATGGTCAAAGCGGATTCCACTGATTCTAATTACAGGCACCTTAAAGGTATAGAAGATTATATTAAAAGTGCTTCAGATCTTACCAAACAACTCCTTGGTTTTGCCAGGGGTGGAAAATATGAAGTTAAAAATGCAAACCTGAACCTTATTATACTCAGTAGTTCGGAAATGTTCGGAAGAACAAAAAAAGAAATCACGATACATAGAAATCTTCAGGAAGATATCTGGACCGTTAAGATTGATCGATCACAGATTGAACAGGTTTGCCTCAATCTATATGTAAACGCCTGGCAGGCCATGTCTGGGAACGGTGAGCTATACCTCCAGTCGGAAAATGTTACATTAACAGAAGCGTATACCAAACCGTATGAAGTTTCACCCGGCAGGTTTGTAAAATTCTCATTAACAGATACCGGTGTGGGCATGGATGAAGAAACTCAACAAAAAATATTCGATCCATTCTTTACCACCAAAGGAATGCGCCGGGGGACAGGACTTGGTCTTGCTTCCGCTTATGGTATCATCCGGAGTCATAACGGCATTATAAATGTATACAGCAGCCCCGGTGAAGGGACGACTTTCAATATATATCTTCCGGCTTCAGACGATAGGATCGAAGAAGACAAGATTTATAATAAAAAAGCACTAATGGGGAGTGAAACAGTTCTCCTGGTAGATGATGAGGAGATAATCATCGAAGTGGACCGGGAAATTCTGGAAACGCTGGGATATCGAGTGCTTCTGGCCAATAGTGGGAAGGAGGCTTTAGAGATTTACACAAAGTACCGGGATGAAATAGACATAGTCATACTGGACCTTATCATGCCGGAAATGAGTGGAAGTGAAACTTTCAACAAGCTTAAAGATATAAATCCTGATGTCGTCGTACTCCTTTCAAGCGGGTACAGTATTAATGGTAATGCTACTAAAATCCTTAAGAGGGGATGTAATGGTTTTCTTCAGAAACCTTTTAATTTAGAACAACTGAGCAGAAAGATCAGGGCAATTCTCGATGACACGAAGTGAACCATGATCAATGAGTTTACAGAGAAAGTAATACATATCATCAAAAGCATACCGCGCGGAAAAATTTTAACTTATGGAAGTATTGCCGCCCTTGCGGGAAAGCCGGGCGGCGCGAGACAGGTTTCATGGGTTCTGCATTCTTCAAGCCGGAAATATAAGCTCCCCTGGCATAGGGTGATTAATTCCAGCGGTAAAATATCACTCAAGCACCCTTTGGATTATCAACACCAGAAAAACCTCCTGGTGTCGGAAGGGATTGAATTTTCTCTTAAGGATGTGATCGATCTGAAAGATTATCTCTGGGATATTAATTCAATCAAGCCGTCATAATCCCCTGCCAAGTGGAAATGATGGAGTGAATTTTCGTACTTTGAAATGAACCAGTAAAATACCGGAAGTAATCAATATTAACGCAACCAGGATCTTTGATGTAATCGGCTCTCCAAGTAAAATTCCTCCCAGGGAAACACCGGCGATCGGCATGATAAAAACAAAAGAGTGCAAGGCCGATGCGCCGTACTTTTTAAGCAGGGTGCTCCAGGCTACAAACCCGAATGAAGCGGTTACAAAAATCTGGTATAAAAGCCCGCACATTACTTTATAATTCAAATCAAATATCATTTTTTCGTCCATAAAAACCCCGCCAATAAAAAAGAATGGCGCCGCAAAAATCATGGGATAGAAGACAAGCTGAAATGGAACAAAGTTATTGATGATTTTTTTTGTATAAACCGCGTTACCGGACCATATCAATACAGCCATAAATACTATGATATCACCTGTCTGCAAATCTGTGGTAACACCTTTTCTCTCAAAAAACATGAAAACCACTCCGGTAAAACCCATCATAATTCCGATAAACTTTTTAACGGTTATCCTGTCTCCCGGAATGAAATAGTGCGATAAAAAAAGCACCATAAATGGAAGCAGGTTGGCAATCAGTACGCTCCTGGAAGCGTATGTTTTTGAAAGACCAATATAAAACAGCGACAGCTGAACCGTGAAAATGATGGAAAGCAATACCAGATGTTTAAACTGGCCCTGTTTAATTTTAAAAGCGCGGCCGGTGATAAAGGCCCAGATCGCAATGGTGACTGCCGCGAAAAAAAATCGCAGGCCGGCCGCTGTCAACGAACCGATCCCTGTAAGACTGATCTTTATGGCTACAGCATTCACGCCGAAAAGAGCGCACAAAAATACGATAAATATCCCTGCCCAAAATGTAATTTCCTGATTTTCCGGAGTTGATTCACTCATATTACACATCCCGACCTCAGCGGCAATGTTCAAATCAATTCTATTATGAGCCTAAAGGCTCGCGCAAAAATAACTTCACATTTTAAGGGGCGAATCATCCCATTCGGCTGCGTTGCAAAAGCTCGAAATATGCTTGATATTTCTGTGCTTTTGCGCCTTGCCGACTGGGCGCCTCGACCCTTAAAATGTGAATTTATTTTTACGCAAACCCTAAGATATGTTTTCGAGATAGGTTCCTGATATCTGAAAAGATTTGAGTTATTGGCTGATTAATGATTATATAGAAAGTGGTTTCAAAAACTTCCACTTTGAGTAATAATAAGCACAAAACCATGTAAGTAAATTATTTTTATTGGTTCTGTAAAAGGAGAAATCTTTGAATACCAATCCCTCCATCCTTAAAACGGCTGTGATACAGGCTGCACCCATACTTTTTAATAGGGAAGCAACCGTTGAAAAATTGTGTGCCCTCACCCAAAAAGCGGCAGAAAAGGGAGCAAAGCTGATACTTTTCCCTGAAGCTTTTATCCCTGCGTATCCCAGGGGATTAAGTTTCGGGACGGTTGTCGGCAGCCGCAGCCCCAAAGGGTGCCAGACATGGCAGCGTTACTGGGATCAAGCTGTTGATGTACCTGGACCGGTTACTAAAAAGATCGGATCTGCCGCGCGCCGTGCCGGATCGTATCTGGCTGTAGGTGTGATCGAACGGGATATGGAATTCAGCCGGGGAACGCTTTATTGTTCGGTGCTCTATTTCGGACCGGACGGACAACTAATCGGGAAGCACAGAAAACTTAAACCCACCGCTGCGGAACGATTAATATGGGGTGACGGTGACGGCAGCACATTAACCGTATTCGATACCGAATATGGAAAGGTTGGCGGCCTGATATGCTGGGAAAACTACATGCCCCTTGCCAGGATGGTCATGTATGCCAAGGGGGTTGAAATATATCTTGCCCCCACCGCCGACTCCAGGGATACATGGCAGGCGACCATAAAACATATCGCCTGTGAAGGGCGTTGTTTTGTACTTTCGTGCAATCAGTTTGTCACGAAATCGATGTATCCTGATGACCTCGAAGGAATCGAAGATATCAGCGAACAGCCTGAAATCATGTGCCGGGGTGGAAGTGCGGTGGTATCCCCGCTGGGTGAGATATTAGGGGGGCCCCTGTATGATAAGGAAGGCACTTTGCTGGTTGATCTCGATTTATCGGAAATCCCCCGAAGCCGGTTCGATTTTGATGTGGTGGGTCACTACGCGCGTCCTGATGTTTTCCAGTTATCGGTCAACGAAAAGAAAATGTCGCCGGTTTCAAAAATCGAAGAGTGAATTCAAATTTCGCTTCTCGTAAATGTACACGTACACATTTTTTTTCGAGTCCGGGTACGATTTCTATTAAATGCATTGGGTATCACTTTCTGTATCGATTACCTTTAAATTGTCTAAAGGGCGGACGCACAGGTCCGCCCCCGCATCGTTTTTTCACTTGAACGCTTGACCCCTCGAATTCTTCTTGACAGCGGTATTCCAATAATATATTTATCGTATATCTACGATAAACGATAAGGAAATCATAAGTGCAATTATCAAAAGATCTGACAAAACAAATCGTTAGAGATAAGTGCCCCCGGGCGGTCCAATCTTCTGACTGCGGCTGTTCAAGCATCTGCTGTGGCGCTTCAGATATTGTTCAAATCAAAGATCTCGGTAAAAAACCGGATCTGTTATCGGTGATGTTCATATCTTCAACCGGTTTCACGAGACAGGCAGGGGGTCATTATGGTTGACTCTTTTGAAAAATACGGCTGTACTTCAGATACTCCCGATCGAACAGACATCATGCCGATGGAAGAACGTAAAAAGAAACTGGCGAACCTGTCAAAAGGGCTCGCCCATCCTGCGAGAGTAGAAATTATTAGGATGCTCGCAACCATGCCTTCCGAGCAAAGATGTATATGCGG
>JAUVGT010000032.1 GCA_030593645.1 Deltaproteobacteria bacterium | reverse complement strand
TTAGATCCCCAATAAAATAGGCAAGCAATTTTATACGAGGAGGAATAGAAATGGGTGATAAAGGAAAGAAAGATAAGGGTAAGAAGGAAATACAGAAGAAGGCTAAGCTAAATCAAAAGGAAAAACGAAAGGCAAAAAAGGACAAGAAAAACAAAGAATGACCCTTTTCATAATATTCAATCGAATACCCACAACCTCCAGCCTGGTCCAGCGGGGGCATTTGAACAGAAACCAGCGGTTATGGAACAAAAATCGTGCTCAAAACCGCTGGTTTCTGTTCACTTTTCACCTCATTATCCAAAAATGCCGCCCTCCCCTAACTGCCTGTCACCGGGCATAATCGCCTTCGAAAAATCAAATAAAGTTTACGTAATTGATATTTATCAGACATTGGGTTTTGATGTTTGGTTTGAAAATCGATGAATTTTGAAGGAATCCGGAAAGAAAAAATCTCAAAAATTGGGTTTTTTGAGGGTGTTTTAAAGTATGGGTTATTTAGCTCTCACACGCTCGTATTTTGATTATTTGCCCGTAATCACGTATTCAAAGCGCATTTATTTAAATGCGGCCCCTGAAAAAGCGAGATAGAGAGCGAAAAGCCATGCAATGGATACTTATTGGGTTTTCTGCCACAAAAGCGCCTTAAAGCCGTAACTTTCTGTTCAAATACACACGCAGGGATCCAATAAGGGTAGACCCACGGTTAAATGCATATGCGGCAAGCACACAGATGGAGGTTTCGCAAGGCTATGCCCCACCTGAAAAGACTCCTCAGGCCACCAAACTAAATTTTCACACGATCAATCAAATCAAGCGCGCTTTCCTGAATCTTCCCCTTAAATCTCTTCTCAACGGCAGCTTTGAGCATCGCGATATTGATAATCCGTTCATTTTTCGCCAAAACCGCCAGGGATGCAAGGGCCCAATCCAGTGACTTGATCCTCTGCCCCTTGAGGTCCATCATACGCACATCCGCTGTACAGGATGGTATTTCCACATCCGGAACTTTAAAAACCAGGGAAGTTTCATCCAAGTTTTTAAACATTCCCTGCCGGCGTTCAATACCTTCACTGCTTAACGCGAAAACAACATCGGGCCTGGTGATTCCGGTATACCCGATCTCTTCTGAAGACAGCACCAGATCACTGATCGAAGGTCCTCTCAGCACGGTAATGTTATATTCGTTTTTCTGGGTTGCGTTTAGTCCTGCGGACAAACCGGCCATGCATAATATTTCCCCTGCGGTAATAATCCGCTGTCCCGCGTTACCGAGAATCATTACACCCTTTCGTCCGATTTCGGGAGGTTCGAATTGCTTTTCCATTTTTACAGGCTCGGTAAGCGGTTCTAAACCTTCAGCAATTTCCCTGTAATGCTCGCTGTATTCCATGCGTTTGTTTTCTTTTACTTCGCCTTCCATCTGAGGAAAATTACCCAGTTCCTGTTCAATAACTTTGGGTGTCAGTTTATTTCTTCGCGTATATCTTCCCGGGCATACCCCCCACATGTCCATAATCGAAAAACCATTATACTCTATGGCATTCCTGATTTTACTATCCAGGTCCTTTTCGTAGCTTGAGCATCTTGTAACAAATGGGGAACCTGCCGATCGTGCCGTATTACAGATATCAAGCGGTTTCTCCAGCTGGTTCAGGAACCCGGAACCAACCTGTGCTTCCGGGGGAGTTGTGGCTGAAAACTGCCCTCCTGTCATCCCGAAATTAAAATTGTTCAGTATCAGTAAAGTCAGATTAAGATTTCTTCGGCATGCGGCAAGAAAATGAGCGCCGCCGATTCCCTGACCGCCGTCTCCCATTGTGACAACCACATTCAATTCCGGCCGGGCCATCTTAATACCCGCGGCATAAGTTAACGCGCGTCCATGCAGACCGTGAAACGCGTGTGTATGAAAAAATGTGTCAAACAACCCTGAACAGCCGATGTCACTCACCATGACGATCTGGTTACCTGAAAGTCCCATATCCTGAAACGCTTTATCCAATGCTTTTGTAACCCGTTCATGAGAACACCCCGGGCAAAAAACCGGCGGCCGACTCTTATTCAGTAAACTAGACATTTTTTATCTCCTCCATGATCCTTTGCGGAGTAATCAGCCTGCCGTCCATTTGACCGAGAAATCCGATCCTTTTATCCGGCAGGATACGCTTAATCTCATTAACATACTGTCCCATATTCATTTCCACTACCAGAACCCGTTCCGTATTTTTTGTCTTTTCTTTGATCAGTTCCTCCGGTACCGGCCAGAGGGTTTTTAAAACCATAAGAGAAACAGGTTTCCCCTCTTTTTTCATTGTTTCACCGGCTTCCCTGGCCGCACGCGCGGTAACTCCGTATGTTAATATCATGGTATCAGAGTCTTCAATGGATGTTTCATGAAAGCTGTATCTGTTTACAGTTGAATTCAGCTTATTCATCAGCCGTGTCTGGCTTGCCGAAATGACATCCGGGCTTGTAGTAATATAACCATCCGGTCCATGCGTTGAAGAAGTCTGCCGAACAAGGGATTTGTCTCCGATAGGAAGAAAATCGGGTACAACCTGATCTTTATAAACCTTGAAAGGTAAAAACCCGTCCCCTGAAGAATATACAGCACGATCGATCACCTCTGGTTTCTCAATGTGATCAAGATCCAAGCTCTCTCGTGTCATGGCGATCTCTTTATTTGACGCGACAAACACCGGACATCTGAACTCTTCCGCGAGATTAAAAGCGTCCATTGTCAGGGTAAAACAATCCCTGACATCAGCAGGCGCCAGTACAATCACCGGCAGCCCACCGCTGCTGCCCCACCTTAAAAACTGGACATCCCCATCCGCTCCGCGTGTTGCGGATCCGGTGGACGGGGCAAGGCGCTGGACGTCAATAATCACGATGGGAATTTCGCTCCCGATTGCCAGTGAAATATTTTCACTGTACAGGCTGATACCCGGGCCGGACGTGGCGGTCATCACCTTCATCCCCGCCATTGAAGCTCCAAGACAGCATCCTATTGAGGCGATCTCGTCTTCACACTGCATACAGATCCCCCCTTCAGGCGGTAAGAGTTTAAGCATGGTATTGTAAACCGTAGTGGCCGGTGTAATCGGATACCCGGCAAAAAAACGGCAGCCTGAGGCCACAGCTCCCCAGGCCACTGCTTCGTTTCCTTCAAGAAATGACAGTGCCATTGTAACTCCTTTGAGTCTTCTTTATCTGGTTTTTCTACTAATGGTCATATAAATATCCGAACAGGATCGATTGTTATTAACCACCGGAGTGGTTACTATACAAAAACAAGCAAGTCAAATAGAAAAATGGGAAATAAAAAAACCTCTATCACGAAAACATGAAATATGAAAAGCACAAAAAATAAAAATGATTGAAGTCTATTTTTATAAATACTTTCCACCCCGGTTAAATAAAAAGACAGATTTAACAGGGCGGGCCGCAAAAGAGGCGAAGAGGTTTTTAAACAAAAAATGTAAAGCTAAGAACTTTTATCACGAAAGCACGAAATTTCGAAAACACGAAAAAACAAAAACTATTCTTAAATTTTCTTTTGTCTTTATTTCGTGTTTTCATCCTTTCGTGTTTTCGTGATTATGTTTTTCGCTCTTTGCACGATGATTCCCAATCATCCCCGCCGGATTCTACATTTTAATCCTTTAAGATTCGGTGTTCCGAATTCCTTTCCTATATCTTTGTTTGATGTCAGGATATTATAATTGGATCTTTCCCATTCAAACTGATTGGAAATTTTCTCTTCCGGGAACCACCAGCCATAGGCCGCATATATTACTTTTGGATGTATCCCGTCAAAAAGGCGTGCGGACTGCGAGATACTTCCCAAAGTGGTTTCAATAATCACGTCATCCCCATTTTGAATATCGAATTTTTCAGCCGTATCGGGATGTATCATAACGACCGGCCAGGGATAATGGTCTCTTAATGTGTTAATCCACCGGTAGGATGAATGGAGAAAAAAGCGGCTTTTTGAACAGGTTAGATAAAATGGAAATTCCGGATCATCAGGTTCGGGACTGTTTATTCCCGGCAGCGCTTTTACATTTAATTTTTCATGCCGGCTTAAACTCAGTTCAACTTTGCCTGTGGGTGTTCTGAAACCATTTGACAGGTATTTTTGATAACGGTCGGCGCCTTTTAAATATCCTTTTTCCACGAATTCACGGTAGCTGTACCCGCTGGGCTCAATCAGCATATCAAGAAGTTCCTGGTAATCGTCAAACCAGTATTCCCCGTTTGTCAATGCGTTACCCAGCGCGTTTATGATCATGATATCCGGTCTGCATCCTTTTGGAGCTTCTACAACCTTAGGCCGGGATAGTAATACACCATGTCCCAGACCGTAATGACCGATATCATTGAACTCAAAATGAGTGGCTGCCGGAAGAACAATATCCGCAAACGCGGCAGTGGGCGTCATAAAAATCTCCGATACCGCGAGAAAATCAAGTTTCAATAAAGCATCCCGTGTATTCCGACTGTCCGCGTAACTGAGAAGCGGATTCGCGCCCTGCATATATACGGCCTTAACCGGATAAGGTTTTTCATCCAGGATTGCCCGTTTCAGATATGCCGGCGGTACCATCATCAATCCCCGGATTGTATGATGGGATGAATGGATCATCTCTTCTTTTTTATTCGGTATCAAATCTGATCTTACAAACCTGCCGAGTCCAAGTATATCCGGTTCGTTTGCCTGAATGTTTCCGCCCGGTACATCAAGGTTTCCGCAAACAGCCATGAGGCATACAAGGGCCCGCGCCGTATCAAACGCATTGGAATTCTGTTCCAATGCGTTCCCCCACCCGATGGCGGCAGGTTTCGCCACAGCATATGCTCTTGCACTTTCGCGGATAAGATCAGCCGGAACCCAGGTTACTTCCGCCATTTTTTCCGGTGTAAATTCTTTGATATGTGCGTTCAGATCATCAAATCCGTATGTCCATTCCTTCACAAATTCCTTATCGTAAAGCCCTTCCTGAATAATAACATTCAAAAAGGCAAGGGCTAAAGCGTTGTCCGCGCCGGGCTTTATCTGAAGCCAGAACCTTGCTTTTCCTGCAAGCGCCGTTTTCCTGGGATCAACGACAATAAGATCGCTTCCCTGCTTTAAACGCTTCAAAAGTTGACTGCAAATCTGCCCTTCTTCATTGGTGCTGGTGTTGTTACTTCCCCACAACACTACCAGTTTGCCAGGATTTTGATAATCCGCCACAGGGTAGAATCCGCAGGTATGAAAGCCCGTAATATCACGAGGTGCATGGCACACATCCTGAACGCCAACCACATTGGGAGACCCGAAAGTATTGGCAAGCCTGATCAGGGTAAAATAATCGAGTCCTTTAGGCATACCCTGACAGAATACAACAGATTTTGCCCCGTAACGGTTTTTGACCCCCAGGAGATTTTCCCTGATTATCGAAAGAGCCGCAGGCCAGGTAATCGGATCCCACTTCCCTGCACCTCGGTTTCCACGCCGTCTCAATGGTTGAGTCAGCCGCATTGGATGATTGAGTCTCTCGGGTGATGCCAATCCCTTTTGACAGATATACCCCCTGTTCAAATATCCATCCGGATCGCCCTTTACCTCAAGGATTTTATTATCCTTCACACCCAGAATCAGGGCGCACCCTCCCTGATCCATTCGTCCGCAATGTGTTTTCACCCATTTGATTTCTGATGTCATTTTTTTTATTACCCGGCCGGATGCACTACACTTGAAGCGGGAACAAATTGCACTTCTTTCTTTAGTTGAGGCAGCTCTTTTCGAATGATTTCATAGGTCATTTTGGACGGATGAGCAATCCCGATCGCCTCCCCCTGTTTGCGTGCAATTCTAACCAGCTCCCTTAACTGCTTCTTTATAAACTTCGGTTCTTGGATATGATCAATAAACACATCTCTCTCCGCAAAGGGTATCTTAAATAGGCGGGCGGAAGGTCTGCACAGGGTTTTGGTGGTTGAACGACTGTCAATAAAAAACAGATTCTTTTGTTTCAAAACTGTAAAGATTTGATATATCTGGGGTGACATCTGTGTCATTTTTGATCCCATATGGTTGTTCACACCCTTTATTGATGGTATCGAATCAAGATTTTTTTTTAACTGTTCGACCAACTGGTCCGGCGACATGGAAATCAGCAGCGCGCCGGGTCCCGGGTTAACTCTGGGATATTCTATCGGTTCCATGGGTAGATGTAGCATGACTTCAATTCCCATTTCCCGAGCAGCAAGAGCGATATCTTTAGTATAAGGACTTTGGGGAAGTATAGAAAATGTAAATTCAGTATCAAGTTCAATAAACTTTTTTGCTATTTCCCTGTTATATCCAAGGTCATCAATAATAATAGCAACCCTGGGTAATTTTCCAGGTACCGGAATTCTTTTTGGTATGATTCTCTTTGTGTGCGGGGCTTTATCTTCTTTAGGAAATACTTCAAATTTTGGAATTTTCCGGGGTTGTTTTTTTTTAATGACCTTTTTCGCAATGGGCGGCAGAGGTTCCAATGATTGTTTGCGCTGGAGCATGTGCCGTGTAAAAAGAGCGGCAAAAACGACCAGGAATATTAGAACGGCCAGTCCGATAAAAACCCTTAATAATGAATTCCCAAAAGAAATATTCCTGCTTGATTTTCTTTTGGCCTTTTTCCTTTTCTTTTTTCTTCTGCCAGCCAATTTTGATTTCTGCCTGCTGTGTCATTACTCAATGAGTAGATATGATTTTCGGACTTTAGGGCTCGCATAAAAATAACTTCACAGTTTAAGGGGCGAATCATCCCATTCGGCTGCGTTGCAAAAACTCGAAATATGCTTGATATTTCTGCGCTTTTGCGCCTTGCCGACTGGGCGCCTCGACCCATAAAATTTGTGAATTTATTTTTACACGAACCCTTAATGTTCAGATTTTTTCACACTATTTTTTCATGTCTTTAAAAATATCATAACTGATCAGTATTTCGAGCGCGCGTACCACCTGGTTATCATGTTTCATGTCCTCAGCGGAAATCTCACCCACCCGAAAAATTGTTTTCAATTTTCTGTCGTGTATTTTTTTCTCTTTATCCTTATCGTCCTTTTCGGCCTGGGCATCTAAATGATTTTTCAAATCTTTTTCTTTTATCCGTACGTCCTCATCCTCAGCGTCTTCTTCGATAAATCTTTTTTTAACAACAATATCCGGTTCAATACCTTTTGCCTGGATCGACCGGCCGCTTGGAGTGTAGTACCTGGCAATGGTTAATTTCAAACCGTAGCCGTTATCAAGTCTTTCCACTGTTTGAACCGAACCTTTTCCAAACGACGTTGTTCCGAGTACAAGAGCCCGTTTGTGGTCCTGAAGCGCGCCCACAACAATTTCAGATGCGCTGGCACTCCCACCGTTAATCAGCGCGACTATCGGATAGTTATATTTCTTATTTTTCGGAAGCGCCCTGATTACTTTTTCATCTCTTTTATACCTGCCTTTAACAGATAGAATCACGCCATTCTCTATAAAGAGATCCGCAACTTTTATGGACTGGTCAAGTAATCCACCGCCATTGTCACGAAAATCGAGTACAAGCCCTTTAAGCTGAGTTTTACTCGATGCCAGCTTCTCCAGGGCATTTTTCAGATCTTTTGTTGTATTGCTGCTAAAATTAGTAATCCGAATATATCCATAACCCGGTTTTAAAAAGCTCGCTCGTACACTTTCAATCGGGATTACATCCCTGACCATTTTAAATTCGATCGGTTCCTTTACACCTTTTCGGGAAATGGTAATAGCAACAGATGTGCCCTTGGGACCTCTCATCATCTTAACAGCCGGCCGCAATTCACTAACCGTTTTTCCATCTACCTTAATAATTCTATCCAGGGCTTTTATACCAGCCTTGGCAGCAGGTGTCCCTTCGATCGGTGAAATCACAGTAACAAAACCATCCCTCATTGTGATATGAATTCCGATTCCGGTAAATTTTCCACTGGTATCAATATTCAGCTCTTCAAAAGCTTCTGGCAGAAGCAGCGTGGAGTGCGGGTCAAGACTTCTCACCATACCCTGTATGGCTTTTTCAATCAATTTTTTCGAATCGACTTCATCGACATAATTTTTTTCTATAATTTGAATGATATCAGAAAAAACCTTTAATCCTTCGTAGGTTTCTTCATTCCCAGCAGACAGTTTCCCGTTGTACCCCGTAAAAAATGTACAGAATACAATAATAACAGTTACAACCACCCAAAGTTTGATGTGCCGGTGTTTCTTGATTGTCATCGATTTGCTCCTTTTACAATTTTTTTAACCCGTTTTCAAAAATTTAGGGGTCGCGTAGAAATAAATTCACAAATTTTAAGGGTCGAAGCGCCCAGTCGGCAAGGCGCAAAAGCGCAGAAATATCAAGCATATTTCGAGCTTTTGCAACGCAGTCGAATGGGATGATTCGCCCCTTAAAATGTGAAGTTATTTTTGCGCGAACCCTTAGATTATGAAACCGGTTTCAGCCATTCGACAGGGTTAAGCGGTTTCCCGTGATGGCGAACTTCAAAATGCAGTTTCGGTCCTGTCATTGAACCTGCATCACCTGCAGTGGCGATATCCTCATTCGTATCCACGTAATCGCCTTTTGATTTTATCATCTTCTCCAGGTGGGCATAGATGGTATAATAACTGCCGCCATGATCGATGATAATCATATTGCCGTATCCTTTAAACCAATCAGCATATAAAATACGCCCAGCGTATACTGCATGTACTTTTGTACCCTGTTTGGCTTTGATATCAATGCCGCTTCGAAAATTTGTTACATTAAGTTTGGTATCCTTGTATTTCCCGAATAAAGATATTATCTTACCTTTAACAGGCATATTAAGCAAGCCCTTAAAGACGGAAAACGGCTTTGATGCGTATTTTTCAATCTTTTCACCCGATTCAAGTTCTAATGTCAGTGAATTGATTGTTTGATCCAATACTTTTGAAGTATTCTGGAGGGATTTTAATGCAGCTAACTCAAGAGACCTTTTACTACGAATTTCATTAAGGACTTTCTGTCGATCAGATTTTTTTTCAGATATTTCCCCGATCTCTCTTTTGACTTCCGCCTCTTTAGCACGTCGTTTTTTCCGCTGTTCATCAAGCCCGGCCAAAATTTCCTTTAGCAGAGCCCTGTCTTTAATTAGATTTTGCCTGATAACCTCATCATAAGATAAAATTATTTCCAGTCTTTTTTTACGCTGGGTAAGATCGTGTATTGATTCAGCCGATGCCAGAATATTTATTTTACCCAGCCTGTTTATTTTATAGAGCGCCACCAAACGCTTCGCCGCGTATGCTTCACCTTCTTCAATCTTTTTCGTAAGTTCCTTGTGCTCTTTTACGGCTTCGGATATTCTTTTTTCAATAGTGACCAGTTGAGATCGATTGCCCGAAATACGGCGCTGCGCCTTGTTTAAAGAATGATCTATCTTGTCCAGGCTACTGATAATATTGACCTCCTCTTTCAAAAAGGTTTTTATTTCAGCTTTGCCTTCTTCTATTTTTCGGGTGATATCTTTGGCTTCCTGCTTAAGCTGTTTTATTTTTTCATCATCAACGTCCTGTTTTGAATCAGACAAATCCACTGATATCAAATGTACTGATTCAGCACTGTTTTTAATAAACCCTGTCTGACCTTTATATTTTACCTTGAGCCATCCCTTCCTGTGCTCAAGAACTTTTACTTCCACTCCTTTTTTAAGTACTGCAACCGGTCGTGACCTTATATCCGGTTCTGGTTGCATCTCCAGTTTATCAATAAGCACTATTCCGATTTCTTCAGCGGATTGCGCGAAAGAACTGAACAGGCCAATAGACAAATAAATAACGATTATTAACAACACGCACGAAAGCTTAGGATATCCGGAACGATCCATATCATGAATGGTTAATTGGTTTTTATACGCTGAAGTATTTCGCATCTCACGTTCCATACGGATTCCATGCGCCAATTGAGAGTGGGGTGTTATGGACGAAGTGATTCGTCCAATATCTCTTTTTTGAGCAGAACCTATCTCAAAAACACATCATTGGCCACGGTTTCACACCTTTAAAAACTGTTTCAGGGATAGGTAGCACCCGAGCCATCCAATAAACATACTGCCGATGATCACGAAAATCAATATATCCGGCGGTAGAAAACGAATGGTAAAATAACCCGCGGAAAAATCCTGTCCCACTTTCGAAGATGCAAGCATAAAAAAAACAAAGAGGACTGCCAGCCCGACCATTCCTCCCAAACCGCCCTGTATTATACCTTCAATATAAAAAGGTATTTTAATAAACCGGTTGGTTGCACCGACCAGACGCATGATTTCGATCTCCTCTCGCCTTGAATAAAGTACGAGACGAATGGTGTTAGCAACAAAAAAAACTGCCGCCAAAAAAAATAAGGCCCCCAAAGCATAACTGGCCAATTTAAACAGATTTAATATATTAGTAAAACGCCCGAGCCATTGCTGTCCATATTCCACTTCAACGACCTGGGGTAAGGATTCGATATCAGCCGCAAGCGCTTCAACCTTTTCCCAATTCTGTGAGGCTGGAATCATTCTGATTTCAAACGCATCCGGCAATGGATTCTCCTTCAAATTGTCTATTAACGACGCCTGACGCTGCATTTGATCTTTCAGCAGATTTAAGGCCTCACTTTTTGATATAAATAAAACTTCCTGTGTTCCATACATGGTGAGTATCTTTTTCTTCAGACCGGGGATATCCGCCGCGGGGGTTCCCTGTTTTAGATAGGCCATTATCCGGATACCGTTCTTCCACGAATTCATAATTTCTGTCGTATTGATCAGGAAAAGCATAAAAGCGCTGACGATCAGAACTGAAAGTGCGATTGTAATGACCGTAACGGCATTTAAAAATCTGTTTTGTCTGATATCATGGATGGCTTTTTTAATAAATAAACTCATTTTTCCTTTTTATCACAGTAAATAGTATACTTCCAGTTTTGAAATCACCTATGGCCAAATTAATAGATTTCCGGTTATATATTTGATGGTGTTTCCAATCGGCCCGATGTCAGGTGTACCACCCTGTCACCCGCCTTCTTTATCAGCTCCCGGTCATGGGTTGCAATCACTACAGTGGCTCCCCGCGTATGAAACCTTTTCAATAAATCGAAGATAAAATCGGCGGCGTCTGAATCCAAACTGCCTGTGGGTTCATCGGCAAGGATAATCTTCGGATCACCGACAACAGCCCTTGCAACCGCGACCCTTTGCTGCTCACCGCCGGAAAGGCTTGGCGGAAGGGATTTTTGCCTCTGTTCCATACCCACGGTTCTCAATACACTTCTGACCTTTTTTTGAATCTGCCGTCTCTTTACTCCCGCGGCCTCGAGTACCAATGCCACATTTTCGAACACTGTTTTTGTGGGAATCAGCTTATAGTCCTGGAATACGATTCCAAAATTTCGTCTCAGATAAGGAATTCTATTTCGAGAAATCCTGGACAGGTTCATACCGTCTATAATGATTTGACCATCTGAAACACTTTCACCAAGATACATCAATTTCAGCAAGGTCGTTTTTCCTGCCCCGCTGTGACCGCTGATAAAAAGAAACTCATTTTTGAATACATCCAGTGTAATATCAATCAGGGCATTCTTTGAACCATAATGTCTGTAAACATGAAACAGACGGATAATCGCACTTTTTTCCTGTTCTTCTATCATGATAGCTCTTCCAGGCTCAACACCTTGTCCGGTGATGCCTTTGCAATTTCAGTGGTAAAACGGTGACCTGTTTCCCCCTGTATTGTTCCTTGTCGATTCTCAAGCTCTCATTTATCCGGTATTTTTCTTTTAACACCTTCGGCTCCAGAGATTTGGGATTGACCTGACCTGAAATTATTGGTATTCACTTCTCGAGTTCAAGGAGTGCTTCACAGAGTTTTCCTTGCTCAAAGCCTTCACTGAAACCCATTAAACCGGCTTCTTCCATTTCGGTGGAGGCTTTTCTATATCTAATCAGTACGTTAAAATCAACAGTTTCTTAATCCCCCGGTGATATCCTTCACATTTTTTCACCGGGTCAAAATGAGCAAACCAGAGGAAAATACTATGAAACACGAACTGATCGAATTGTTATGTCGAAAATCATTTAAATACACCCATGAACCGTCTTTCAAACTTGTTTCAGGCAGAATGAGCCGATTTTATGTAAATTGCAAACCGACCACCCTGAGCCCCCGGGGCATGTACCTGGTCGGCCACCTGGTTTTTGATGAGATTAAAGATTTAGATATCAGCGCTATCGGAGGTCTTACATTCGGTGCGGATCCCATCGCTGTTGCAACAGCTTTTGCCTCTGAGATAAAGGGAAAACCTGTAAAAGCCTTTTCCATAAGAAAAGAGCAGAAGGATCACGGGATTATCAAGTGGATTGAAGGAGATATCAGCACCAATGAAAAGATCGTCATTATCGACGATGTTGCGACTACCGGAGGTTCAACCATAAAAGCCATTGAAAGGGCCCGTTCAGAAGGGATTGAAGTTGTAAAAGTGGTCATACTTGTAGACAGGCAGGAGGGAGGCATTGAAAACATTCAAGAACATGTAAAGGATGTAACGGCTGTTATTACAAGGGATGAACTGTTAAATGAATGGGAAAAAACTGCCGGGTAAAAACCGATCGGGATTCGGGGCCGGTATCGCAATCATTTTTATCGAGTTGGGCAGACACCCAAGAAGGCCCCAACTATTATCAATTAAGTTTGACGGTTTCGTAAAGAGTCCAACTTCTGCGTTGTGCTGCATTTTGCAATAATTCAACGTACGATAAGTACGCTTCATCATTACAAAATTTGCACGCCTTGAATTTGAACTCTTTACGAAACCGTCTGATTCAGACTTTTTACGAGACCATCAAGTTTGATCTGGAATAATATAAGTCGCACATGCGTTTTCCGATTCCCACGAGATCACACGGCTCACTTGTATCAGGGGGTCATTGATCGCAGCCTGAAGCTCTTCGGCAATATATTGCGCAATATTTTCGGACGAGGGCGGAAAGCTGTCATTAAACGGCTTCAGTTCATTCAAAAACTTATGATCCAGTCTTTGAATGATGTCAGACACTTTTTCCCTGAGTTCCCCAAAATCGATCAACACGCCTGCTTTGTTTAATTTTTCCCCTTTTATGCATACTTCTATTTTCCAGTTGTGACCATGCAGGTTCTCGCATTTTTTTGCCACCATCAAAAGCTGATGGGCAGCTGCAAAATGAGTCACAATTTTCAATTCAAACATAATTTGAGTACCTGTAGCAGCTTATCGCGGATAAAAAATATCCGACTGATATGGTTCTAAAAAATGTTAATATTTATGACGACCGCTTGAAAAAAATTATCGGATAATTTCAAACAGCCCTCCCCTTCAGCATATTTTTCAACTTATTGGAAAGCTTGTCATTCTCAAGCCCTGCAAATTCTTTAAGCAGCATCTCCTGCTTTTTGGATAAGCTTGTTGGAGTTTTTACAATAAACTGAACAATCTGGTCACCCCTTTTATCGTAGCGAAGTGAAGGAATACCCTTGCCGCGCAGCCTCAGAAGATCACCCGGCTGTGTCCCCTTGGGGATTTTTATTGTTTCCTCTTCGGTAAGCGTGGGGATCGCAATATCAGCACCCAGTGCAGCCTGAACAAATGAAACCGGAACACGGCAGATTATATCTGTATTGTCCCGTTCAAAGAAATCATGTTTTTCAACATGAATAAAAACATATAAATCACCCGGTGGGCCACCATTGGCTCCAGCCTCTCCTTCTCCTGTGAGACGAAGCCTCGATCCATTATCCACACCTGCCGGGATCTTAACCGAAACATTTTTCTGTACTCTGACCTGTCCGTTTCCTCTGCACTCCGGGCACGGGTCCGAAATGACCTGCCCGGCTCCCCGGCATGTCTGACATGTCGTTCTGACCGTAAAAAAACCCTGGCTTCGGGAAACCTGACCGGTTCCCCTGCAGGTACCGCATGTATCCGGACTTGTACCCGGTGCACACTGGTTCCCATTACATTCAGAACACGTTTCCTGCTTTTCAACATTTATCTCAATCTCGGTTCCAAATGCCGCATCCATAAAACTTAGGGTCATATCATAGCGAAGGTCTGAACCTCTCTGAGCCCGGTTACCGGACCGTCCTCCGCCAAATCCAAAAAAATCTTCAAAAATATCACCAAAACTTGAAAAAATATCTTCAAAACCGCCAAACCCTGAGAAACCGGTTCCTGCCAATCCCTGATGACCGTATTGATCATATATGCCTCTTTTTTGAGAATCTCTTAAAACCTCATACGCTTCGGCAGCTTCCTTAAACTTCTCTTCGGCTTCCGCGTTGTCGGGGTTTCTATCAGGGTGGTATTTCAAGGCCATCTTGCGATAGTTTGCTTTTATTTCCTTATCATCTGCGTCACGGTTTACACCGAGTACTACATAATAGTCCCGTTTATCGGTCATGTATCAGGATCCTGATTAAATGAAATGAGATTAAAATGCATCCATCCATCTAAAAGTGGTTTCAAAACTTTCAAAGTTCTAAAACCACTCATAAGCAAAACAGACACTGAAAATTATCAAATATATTAAGTGGTAACCAATTTTTTATTAACAACAGTTCACCCTGTTCATGAATGAACCAAACCAAAATATTCAATGATGTAATTTCAATTAATGTAATGCAAAAAGGAGAGTTGTCAATTATTTGTATGAATTCTATCCCTTGAATCTCACGACAACATTAACCCTAAGGGTATTTTGTGGCCGGCACATTCTGTTTTGTATCAAAACTGGAGTCTTTGTTAGTGCCGGTACACATCAGAAAAATACATGTGCCGAGTATCATCAAGAATGCCCCCATCGGAAAAGCATAACGAAGCCGGACCATATCCATCATCAACCCGGCTAATAACGACCCTGCGAGCATTCCCAGGCTGTGCCCCACCGTAAGGAATGCCATCACAGATCCCATGGCGCCTATCCGGTTCCCTTTTATAACCGCCATTGCCATAAGCGCCGGCATCGCGATCCCGCCCCCGATTCCGAATATAATACTGGCAGATACCATATCCCAAAAATGACTGGACCAAAAAAATGATAATACGGCATAACCGGCGATCAATCCGCCGATGAAAACCATCATTTTTTTATTGAGGCGATCAGCCAGGTAGCCCATCGGCAAATGGATCATACCGCTCACAAGGATCCCCAGCATAACAAGAGTACCAATGAGCGAACTGGAAAGCGACAACTCTAAATCCGCTAATACCGGGAGAAATCCCCAGATAATCCCGATACAGGCGGTATACACAAACCTGAAAATAAAAAGCCCTGCAATATCCCGGTCTTTTAAGAGGAGCCGCCATACTTCAGGAGCTTTACCGCGACGGACAACCTTTTCGGATTGAGTGGGGGGCAGAAGGAATTGAGCCAGCAGGAAACTGATAAATGAAAGCAGCCCCATGGCGATAAACGCGGCATTCAGGCTAAACATATCATTGATTATCCCGCCAAGTACCGGTCCGATACTCAAACCGAAAAACAAAGACATATTGAATAATCCCATTGTCCAACCTTCTTTGCCCTCGGGTGTAATATCACCGACATATGCCTGGATCACCGGCATCAGCATGGCTGACGCAATCCCCTGAATAAATCGAATGACAATCAGGGCCTGAACACTGTTTGAAAATAAAAAGGTAAATGATATCAGTGTATAAGCCAGCAGTCCGGGAATGATAAAGATTTTGCGGCCCTTCCTGTCAGAAAGCATTCCAAAATATGGTAAAAAAAATGTTCTTGAAAGGGAAAATGCACCGAATATCAATCCGATATACAGGCCGCTTGCACCCAGATCATGAGCATAGACCGGGAGTAGTGGAACAACAATCCCGACACCGGTAACAGTGGCAAAAATGGCAAAAAAAAGCGTACTGAAAATTAATCTATCACGTTTATCCATTCAATAAAATCCGTTTATACTCTGAAACATCAACAGCATCTGAGTTGATCAATAGAAGTGGTTTCACATATCATCCCGATCTATCCCGCACAAGCATCTATTTTATTTTTCTCACCACAGGCACAAAGATTGTGGGACATTCGGGCAAAGTAAAGAAACCACGAAAGAAAGGCAATGATATATTATTTTAAATCATTTTATTTGATGGTCCCGTAAAAAGTCCGAATGTGACGGTTTCGTAAAGAGTTCAAATTCAAGGCGTGCAAATTTTGTAATGATGAAGCGTACTTATCGTACGTTGAATCATTGCAAAATGCAGCACAACGCAAAAGTTAAACTTTTTACAAGACCGTCTTATTTGTTTTTTCGTATTTCCTAAATAATGTCATTATGTTAAACTATATAATATAACAATCCCATTAATATTAAACCGGTCGATAAAAATGAATCATTCAAATGCCAAAAACCCGTTTGAACCACAATGTCTTGCCACAACCATCGGCAGCCTTCCTCATATCGATGTCCCTTATGGCACTGAACTTATCTTTAAAAATACACCTGAAATTCCAGGCTGGGTTCAATTCCCCAAACGCGGTCTTCATGAAAACATGATGGTGCAATTTACCGAAGGGATGCCGGGTCTGGAAGGAAATAACCAAACGGTTTTTTTTAACACACAATCCGATGACTTTGTCAGTCAAATCACCGATTTTTATACCTATTACCTTGATGTCATCGAAAACAACGATATCAATGCCTTAAATAAGTTTAAATTATCTGCAGAATATGCGGCGGGTTTTTCTGAATTTATTGACCATCTTTCATCCCAACCCAGAACGGATATGGTTCTTAAAGGACAAGTTACCGGACCCTTTACACTGGGGATGAACCTTATGGATCAAAACAACAAATGTTCCTATTTTGATGACCAGCTTCATGATATCGTGGTTAAAGCTTCAGCGCTAAAGGCCATATGGCAGATTGAAAATCTTTCGGATTTTAACAGGCAAATCATAATATTATTAGACGAACCATCCCTGATCAATTTCGGCACACAGGTATGTATTACAGTGACCCGTGAAGAAATTATCAGGGACATAAATGAAGTTTCAGAAGCCATTCACTCGCGCGGCGCAATGGCCGGTGTTCATTGTGAAGCCAATACAGACTGGTCCATACTCATGGAGACGGACCTGGATATTCTTGTTTTTGACGCATATGATCATATGCAGTCCATCACGCTCTATCCTGAATATTTGAAAAATTTCCTTAAAAAAGGTGGCTCGCTCGGCTGGGGTATCGTACCCACACTTGACAGGGAAGCTGCTGCAAAAGAAACCCTTGATTCTCTTTTAAATCGCTTTGAAAACAGCCTGGATCAGCTCTCTAATACGGGATTTGACCGAAATCTGCTGCTGCGAAGAGCCCTGCTCACACCCAGCTGCGGTGCCGGCGGGGTTCTGACCGAGCAGTTGGCTGAACATGTTCTCTCATTGTTGAAACAATTATCTGAAACATTGCGAAATCGGTATGGCTTTGATTTTATTTAGAAGTAATTCAAAACATTGAAACAGGGATTATCTTATGACGATTGAAGTCACAACCGACAAAAAATCACAGAAAAAAATTGCCGATCTTAAAAAAACAGAGAAAAATAAACATCGACAATACCGTGAAGCAATTAAGGACTTAAGTGATTTCACTTATATGCATGACCTGGAAGGGAATATCCTAGATTCCGATTTGAATTCCATGGCTGAACTGGGCTATAGCACCGCCGATCTGGAAAATGCAAATATTATAGATCTTGTTCCTGAACGGTATGCTGATCGACAAAAGAAATATTTGGATAAGGTCATACAAAACGGAGCTGATAAAGGCATTACAACATTCAAAACAAAAGATGGCCGAGAACTGGTTATTGAATACAAGAATTTACTTCTCCACGATAATTCGGGAAAACCCGATAGAATAATCGGATCATTCAGAAACATATCAGATCAGGTGCACGCCGAAAAAATCAATCGCGCGCTTTTCGATATTTCGAATGCGGTGAACACCACATTTAACCTGGATGAACTGTACAAATCCATCCATGCATCCTTGGGTAATATTATTGATACCACAAACTTTTATATAGCCCTGTACAACGAAGAAGACGATTCTCTTTTTTTCCCTTATATTGTCGATGAAGTTGACATGGAAGGAATGGATAACCCGGTATACTATAATGTAAGCGATTCGGAACATTATTTATTAACGTACGATGTGATTAAAACAAGTCAGCCTCTTATGGTCAAAAACGAAGAATGTTTAGAGCGTGCCCGACACGAGAATAAAAAGCCAAAAGGAATCGTTGCAGAAGTATGGCTTGGAGTTCCATTAATGATAAAGGGAAAAACCATCGGTGTTATGACGGTGCAGAGTTATACTGATCCGAATCGCTTTAATCAAGATGATATCAATATTCTTAACGCGGTATCTGACCAGATATCTCTTGCGATCCACCGAAAAATCTCAGAAGAAGCGCTTAAAGAAAGCGAAGAACGCTACCGCAACATGATCGAAAATATTAATGACATCATATTTTCGAGGAACCCTGATGGTGAGTTTATTTTTTTGAGTCCTTCAGTGGAAATAATAACAGGATTCAAACCGAATGAATTGATCCGTACTCCCAAATCAACTGATATATATTCATTAACAACCCGGCAAAATGATATCAGGCAATACTATAAAAACAGTAATCCGGTATCATATGATTCAATCATTCATCCCGATGACCGCGACTCTGTTTTTACAACCATAGAAAAAGCTGTTCAGGAGATTTCAACATATAAAATGATATATCGTATTATAACGAAAAGTAATAAGCCCCACTGGGTTTA
>JAUVGT010000195.1 GCA_030593645.1 Deltaproteobacteria bacterium | reverse complement strand
TGAAGATTGGAGTGAGACGATGACGGAAAATGTTGTAAAACTAGGAAGTAAAAAAAGTATTTTTATGGATAAGGTCAGGGAGCTTCTCCCTGAAGAAGGCAACCTGAATCTCTGTCTGACCTGCGGGGCCTGCGCGTCCGGATGTCCGGCCACAGGACTCGAAGACATGGACCCCAGGAAGTTTCTCCGGATGGCGGCCTTAGGGATGGATAAAGAGATCATAAAATCAGACTGGCCCTGGATGTGCACCATGTGCCAGCGTTGCGTTTATGTCTGTCCGATGAAAATCGACATCCCCCAGCTCATTTACAATGTCAGGGCGCAGCGGCCCAGGGAAGAACGACCCAAAGGGATACTGGGATCGTGTGACATGGCGCTTCGAAATGACAGTACCAGTGCCATGGGCGCCGCTCCGGAAGACTTCCAGTTTGTTGTGGAGGATGTTCTTGAAGAATACCGGGAAGCACAGCCCGAATTCAAGGACATGGAGGCTCCTATTGACAAACAGGAAGCGGAATTTTTCCTGAATCAAAATTCCAGGGAGCCTGTTACCGAACCGGATGAACTTCCTCCGCTCTGGAAAATCCTCCATCTGGCAGGCGCGGACTGGACCTACGGAAGCAAGGGCTGGGCAGCAGAAAACTACTGCATGTTTCTTGCCGATGACAATTCGTGGGAGCAGGTGACGCGCATTACCGTTAACCAGGCCAATGAACTCGGATGCAAAACTTTTCTCAATACCGAATGAGGGCATGTCACCTTCTCAGTCCGGGCCGGGCTGAAAAAATTTAGTCTTAAGCACAACTTTGAAGTCAAGAATATCTATGAATACTACGCCAAATGGATCCGGGAAGGAAAACTGAACGTCAATTCCGACTGGAACAAGGATCTTAAAATCAAATTTACAGTCCAGGATCCCTGCCAGATTGTCAGAAAGAGCTATGGTGATCCCATCGCCGAAGACTTAAGATATGTGGTCAAATCGATTGTGGGTGAAGAGAACTTTATCGACATGGAGCCGAACCGATCCAACAACTATTGCTGCGGAGGCGGCGGGGGGTTTCTGCAGTCCGGATTTAAGGAGCAGCGTCTTGAGTACGGAAAAATAAAGGACCAGCAGATCAAAGCAACGGGCGCCGATTACTGCATTGCGGGTTGTCACAACTGTCATGCGCAGATCCATGAATTGAGTGAGCATTACGGCGGCGGTTATCCCGTGGTTCATATGTGGACTTTGATCTGCCTGTCCCTTGGAATACTGGGCCCCAACGAAAGGGAATACCTGGGGGATGACCTCAAAGAGGTTCGGATCTTTCATCCGGAAACGGCGATGTAGAATGAAAACCAATTCACCACAGGCGCAAATGACGCAAAGGCATGTTTGGCCACTTCGGACAAAAGAAAAACAAAAGATAATCACGAAAGCACGAAAGGATAAAAACACGAAATAAAATCAAGACATAGATAACCATGAAATACAAAAAATAGAAATATTGATGAAGATCAATAAGATAGTGTGCCATGATACGCTATTCTAATTTATTTTCACGTTTTTTTCGTGTTTTCTAAATTTCGTGGTTTCGTTATGGATCTTTAAATGAAACCGGTTCGCAAAAACAGGCCATTGTGTTCTGCATCTTTTACTTACCGGAATTCGGGGTCGGTATCGGTATCGCAATCGTTTTATTTGATTTCGCAGGGAGTACTCCTTTGAACATTATGATAAAAACTATGACCCATTCGATGATTGGGAGAATAATTCATGAATAAAAAAATTGGTAAAGCCCTGGTGGTAGGAGCCGGCATCAGCGGCATTCGATCGGCTCTCGATTTAGCTGAGATCGGTTATGGCGTCACCCTGATTGATCGGTCACCCCATTTGGGAGGAATTTTAAGTCAGCTTGATTATCAGTTCCCCACCGATCACTGCGGCATGTGTAAAATGCTTCCGCTCGTAAATCGTGATGCCTCATCCCAGTATTGTTTGAGAAAAGGTCTGTTTCACGAAAATATCGAAATCCTTCTTTCCACAGAATTGATTTCGCTGGAAGGAGAGCCGGGTCATTTTCAGGTTAAACTAAAGCAAAAACCTACATGGATTGACCCGGATTTATGTAACGGGTGCGGGTTATGCACTGAAGCCTGCCCGGTTGAAGTACCGGATGAATTTAATGAAGGTCTGAAAAATCGAAAAGCAATCTATCTGCCGGTTCCACATGCCATACCCAACCCTTACGTGATCGATTTCACCGCGTGCACCCAATGCGGAGAGTGTGAAAAAATTTGCCCCACCCAGGCGATTCGGTTATCTCAACAGGAACGAAAAAAGTTTAAGATCCTGGTAGTGGATGATGAGTTGATTGTTCGTGATTCACTCAAAGAATGGCTGGAAGAAGAAGGTTTTTCCGTTGATATGGCAAAATCCGGACAGGATGCCCTTGATAAACTGTCAGCCAATCCATATCATCTCTTGTTGACAGATATTAAGATGCCCGGAATGGACGGTGTGGAGGTACTTCAGAAAGCAAAAGAAAGCTATCCGGACCTGACGGTTGTCATGATGACAGCATATGCCACGGTTGAAACCGCTGTAGAAGCCATGAAAACCGGAGCGCTCGATTATCTGATCAAACCGTTTGATCCTGACAAACTGATTCCCATGGTTCTGAATATTTATGAAGACCTGGAAGCGTCACAGGGACGTCAGCTTGAAGTGGGGTCCGTAATTTTATGCGGGGGTACAGATTATTTTGATCCGGCTTCTGATAAAAACACCTTTGGTTACGGTATTTATCCGAATGTGCTTACCAGTATTGAGTTTGAAAGAATTCTCAGCGGCGGTGGTCCCAGTAGCGGTCAGTTGATCAATCCTAAAGATATTCGGCCCAAAGATGCGCGGCCCATTCAAAAAATTGCCTGGATACAGTGTGTGGGATCACGGGATTTGCAGACCGGGGCCGATTTTTGTTCCAATATCTGCTGTATGTACTCGGTTAAAGAAGCCGTTTTAGCCAAAAAGAAAACCGATGGAAATATAGATGTCACTATTTTTTATATGGATATGAGATCCTTTGGAAAGTCTTTTCAAAAATATATCGATCAGGCAAAAACCACCTATGGCGTCCGTTTTCAAAGAGGACGTGTCCATTCAGTTACCCGTGATCCGGTCGCCGGAGACCTCGTGGTCCGTTATGCCGATCAGAACGGCGTAATCCACGATGAAAAACATGATATGATGGTTCTTGCTGTGGGTCAGCGGCCTGCTGCCGGCACTGATACATTGGCCGAAATGATTGTTATGGAGTTAAATCCCTGGGGTTTTGGTCAAACAGAATCTTTTTCTCCCACCCGGACTGCCAGGGAAGGCATATTCATCGGCGGCGCGTTTTCCGGCCTTAAGGATATCAGTGAATCAGTCACCCAGGCCTCTGCGGCGGCGCTATCCGCTTCTCGCGTAATTCATTCAACAGGCGGCGGTTTGGCCCGCGAATCTGATGGTCAATCTGAGGTTATGGATGTTTCAAATGAACCTCCACGCATCCTGGCCATGATCTGCTCCTGCGGGGAAGCAATCCAAACCAACTCACCCGATGCAGAGGAAATTGTATTAACGCTTAACAGAAACCCCCAGGTGAAAAATATCGAATTTCAGGATCGGATTTGTACAAGCACCGGCTGGGAAGCACTTGTTGAAAAGGTACAGGAAATAAAACCAAACCGGCTTCTCATCGGAGCCTGTCACCCATATCTTTTTACACGCAAATTAAAGGAACTGGGCCTGAAAATTGGACTCGACCCTTCATTGATGGAAGTGGTCGACTTAAGACTTACCCATCCATCTGGTTTACCGGCAGACGAAAAAACCAAAACCGATAATCTTCTGGCAATCCTTCAAACCGGTCTGGCGAAACTGAAACAGGTAAATCCAAAACCGGTCGAAACGACTCAGATCACCCAGAAAGCCCTTGTGGTCGGGGGCGGAATTGCCGGAATGACAGCGGCAAATGCCATAGCGGATCATGGTTTTCATGTGGACCTTATCGAAAAGGAGGAAAATCTGGGGGGTAACCTTTTATGGCTGAAACATACTCTGGCTGGAAATACTACCCAGGAATTCCTGGATGAGATGATTCAAAAAACCGAAAAACATCCGAAAATCGAAATCCACACTCAATCCCGTGTTGTTAATTCTCTGGGTCGTATCGGTGAATTTTATACGACCATTGAAAATCACGAAGGCAGCATGAATACTCTTGAACACGGTGTGACCATACTTTCAACCGGCGGGAGTGAAGCATCTACTGATGCTTATGGATATGAATCGAGCAAAGCCATCGTCACGCAGAAAGAGCTGGAACTAAAGCTGGCTGACCAAACGATTGATCCTACCCGGCTTAACTCGGTAGTCATGATTCAATGCGTCGGTTCCAGGGAAGAACCCCGCAATTACTGCAGCCGGGTGTGCTGTAATTCCGCATTGAAACATGCCCTGAATCTGAAAGAGAAAAAACCGGATCTGGCAGTCTATATCATTTACCGGGATATGATGTCCTATGGATTCAATGAAACTTATTTTACCCAGGCCCGAAAGGCAGGTGTAATATTTATCCAGTATGATCCGGAAAATAAACCTGAGGTTGAATCTGAAAACGATTCGGTAAAAGTTAAAGTGTTTGAGCCGATCATCAGAAGGAATGTTGAAATTGAAACCGATCTTCTGGTTCTTGCCACCGGTGTGAATCCAAATCTGCCACCTGAACTTGTGGATGCATTTGGTGTGAGCCTGGATGAGTTCGGATTTTTTAAGGAAGCTGAATCCAAATGGAGACCTGTGGATTCATTGAAAGACGGAATTTTTGCGTGCGGACTTATGCACTCCCCGCGTTCAATTAACGAGGCTGTAGCAACTGCCGAAGCTGCCGCTCAAAGGGCTCTGCGGGTCATCGTTCAAAAGAGCCTTGCTTCAGGAAAAGTGGTTGCAATAGTCCGTCATAGTATCTGCAGCCTCTGCGAGCTTTGCATTGATACCTGCCCGTATGAGGCCCGATTCCTTGATGAAGAAACAGGACAGGTTCAGGTTAATCCGTTGATGTGCCAAGGCTGCGGTTCATGCGCCGCGGTATGCCCGAACAGCGCATCCATCCTGGAAGGCTACAGCCGAAAACAGATATTGGAATCGATTGATGCCTTGTTTGTTTAAAACCGCTTAAATCAAGTTCATATAGACTCTCGAACATGCGGGATTATTAAAAAACATGACATGAAAGATAAATATGGTACAAAGTCTAAAAGGCCTTCATCATAGTCTGGTTTTCAAGCTCATTCTGGCTGTTGGAATGACGCTGCTTCTAATTATTTCCGCCTGGGCATATTTCAATATTAAATATCAGAAAGAAAAGTTAATGAACAACATTCTGGCCGGTACCGACAAACTGACCAATACCATTAAGCTCGGCACGCATTACGCCATGATGCTAAACTCAAGGGATGATATTAACCAGATTATTAATAATATTGCTAAACAACCGCAGTTTGAAAACATACGGATTTATAACAAGGAAGGACAGATTAAGTTTTCTAATGAAACATCTGAGGTTGACATGACAACAAATATCAAGGCAGAAGCCTGTGACATCTGCCACCGAACGGATCCTCCCCTGTCACAACTCGATCTTTCAGAAAGAACACGAATTTTTAATTCGCCAAAGGGATATCGCCTTCTTGGAATAATAAGCCCGATCCGCAACGAACCGGGCTGCGCAACCGGTGATTGCCATGTTCATCCTGGTGATAAAAAAGTACTCGGAGCACTTGATGTGGTGGTATCCCTTGAAACAACAGACAGTGAAATTCTTGATGCGGAAAAAGGTATTATCGGTTTGGCTGCTTTTGTGTTCCTTGTAACTTCTGCCATAATCTTTGTTTGGGTTTTACGTTTTGTTAGCAAGCCCATAAGGAAACTCATTGATGAGACACGGCTGATTGCAAAAGGGGAATACGATAAATCGGTTGATATTGAAAGGGATGATGAAATTGGGCAATTGGCTGTTGCCATAAATAAAATGGGCAGAGAAATAGGAAAAAAGCAAGCCGAGTTGAACAAGCAAAGGGATGAGTATCAAAATCTATTTGAAATAGTTCCCTGTCTGATCACAGTACAGGACCGAAACTTCAGGCTCTTAAGATACAATCGAGAATTTGCCGAAGGATTCAATCCAAAATTAGGTGACTACTGTTTCCATGCATATAAAAGACGAGAAAATAAATGCGATAGCTGCCCGGTTGAAAAGACCTTTATTGACGGCAAATCACATTATTCCGAAGAAACAGGCATCAATAAAGATGGAACATCAAAACACTGGTTTGTCAGAACGTCTCCCATTTTTGACGATAAGGGAAAAATCGTGGCTGCCATGGAGATTTCCCTTGATCTCACCGAAAGGGTACAGCTTGAATTGGAACTGGAAAAATCAGAAAAAAAATATCATGCCATATTCAGCAACATACCCAATCCTGTTTTTGTTCTCGATGTTGACACACTACAGATCCTTGATTGCAATAAAAGTATAGAAGCTGTGTATGGATATAAAGTAAATGAAATGCTTAAACGGCCTTTCCTGGACCTGTTCCAGAATGAAGAACGAGATTACTATTCCTATAAAATTGTTAATACTGAAGTTTTGAACCAGGTCAAACATTTGAATAAAGAGGGAAAAATATTATATGTGAATATCAGGATTTCGCCGTCTGAATATTTACAGCGAAAAGTATTCCTTGTAACCACCAGTGATATCACCAAGAGGCTTGAAGCCGAACAGCAGTTGATTCAGGCAAGTAAAATGGCGACACTGGGAGAAATGGCCACGGGTGTCGCCCATGAACTCAACCAGCCTCTTTCAGTCATAAAAACAGTCAGCAGTTTTTTTATAAAAAAGATAAACAAAAAGGAAAAAATAGATGATGATATCCTGTCTACCATGCTGGTAAAAGCGGACAGTAATGTGGACAGGGCATCAAAAATAATCAATCACATGAGACAGTTTGCCAGAAAATCCGAAATGGATCTGGAAAAAATCGATATAAATGAAGTATTGGAGAGAGCTTTTGAAATCTTCAGTCAGCAGTTAAAGGTCAGAGGAATAGATGTTATTTGGGAAATTGAAAAAAATCTGCCAAAAATAATGGCTGATCCTGATCGACTGGAGCAGGTGTTTATTAATCTGCTGATTAACGCGCGAGACGCGATCGAACAAAAACGACAGTTAAAAATGCCGGGCAGCACCGATAACACTATTACTATCTTAACAACGGCCGCAGAGAAAAAAGTTGTTGTAAAAGTAAAAGATACAGGTGTGGGTATTCCCGAAGCAATCCTGGATAAATTGTTCGAACCGTTTTTTACGACAAAACAGGTAGGAAAAGGGACCGGCCTGGGCCTTTCGATCAGCTATGGAATTATCAAAGAATGCAACGGGAGCATTAAAGCTGTATCTGGAAAAGAGGGCGGCGCGTGTTTTATTATTAAATTCCCCATACCCGGTTTAAAGCGGGAAATGTGATTGTTTTAAAAATCGGAATTCGGTATCGCAATCGTTTTTTATAGGATATAACACCATGAAAAACTCCAACAAAGAAAAAACCATACTGCTTGTAGATGATGAAGAGGACATCCGGGATGTTCTTGGAATATCGCTTTCAGACATCGGATACAATGTGCATGCTGTGGAAAATGGTGAAGAAGCCATTTTACTTTTTAAAAAAATAAATCCGGAAATCGTCCTCACTGATATCAAAATGCCCGGCATGGACGGAATTGAACTGCTTCGAAAGATAAAACATGAAAGCCCGGATACGGAAGTCATTATGATTACCGGACATGGCGATATGAATCTGGCCATAAAGAGCCTGAAGTACGAGGCAACCGATTTCATTACAAAACCCATAAATGTGGATGCACTCGAAATTGCCCTGAAACGGGCAAATGATCGGATGGTCATGAAACACAAACTGCGGGAATATACTGAAAGCCTTGAAGAACTTTTGCAGGAAAAAACAGAACTGCAGGATCGCCTTTCATCACTGGGTCTGATGATCGGTTCAATATCACACGGGATTAAAGGACTGCTGACCGGCCTTGACGGCAGTACATATATCCTCGATTCCGGCCTGAAAAAAAATGACCCGGAAATGATTGATGAAGGCTGGGAAGCGGTAAAAATAACGATCCAACGCATACGTAAAATGATACAGAATATCCTGTTTTATACCAAAAAAAGGGATATTCACCGCGAACCGGTCAATATACTCTATTTTGTAAATGATGTCGCTTCCTTTGTGGAACCTAAAATGAAAGAAAATTCCATTGATTTTATAAAGAATTTTAACTCCTCGGCTAAAGAATTCGAAGTCGATACGAACGCTTTCCGTTCAGCCCTGATCAATATTCTTGAGAATGCTGTGGACGCCTGCATCAAGGATAAATTAAAAAAAGAACATCACATTGAATTTAGTGTTAAGCAGGATCGTAGATATATTCTGTTCGAAATATCTGATACCGGCATCGGTATGGATGACGATACTGCGGCTAAGATTTTCACACTCTTTTTCTCATCTAAAGGAGACAAGGGAACCGGTCTCGGTCTTTTTATCGCAGGGAATATAATCGAACAGCATCATGGAACAATCAAAGTCAATTCCACACTGAACAAGGGAACAAAATTTTCCATCAGGATACCAAGAATTGCCGGAAAAACGGCAATTGAACGTCCAACATCGAACGTCCAACGTTGAACGACGAATAATGATGTCGCTTCGCTCCTTCAAACTAAAATAGAAATATTCAATTTTACCTTTCGTCATTTTGGAACCGATCCAAAATCCAAAGCTTTTTGTTCCCTATACCGTCATTCCGGACTCGATCCGCCGTCGCCAAAGGCTATGGCGGGACAAGCGTAGGACGTTCGATGTTGGCCGTTCAGTCTTTAAATATTGATGATTTCGTAAAAAGTCCGAATTAGACGGTTTCGTAAAAAGTTCAAATTCAAGGCGTGCAAATTTCGTAATCATGAAGCGTACTTATAGTACGTTGAATGATTGCGAAATGCAGCACA